>JASFFN010000119.1:0-5949 GCA_050124275.1 Roseobacter sp.
TCTGCCGTAACGGGCTAGTTCAACCGCGCAGGCGCCAAATGTGTAATCGGACCGTTTCGCTATACCTCGTGCGGGCCTTTTGGCTTCCCCGGGCCGAATCGGCGCACGAACGTTCCGTATGAAAACCCGAGGTGATGAGTCTGGCAAAGCTTTTGCCCGCTTGTCTGCGTGTGAAGCGACAATCCTCCCCAGGCGATCTTGAGATAATATCCGTGCTTTTCCATCCGCCGGTCAAGATCTTCCCAGCCGGTCGCCTCCGCCATGTCGCGAAATAACAGGTTTTGAAGGGCGAAAATCAATTTTTCGCTCGCCGGTGGCGGACGCTTTTTCGCGCCTCTCTTTGCCACGAGGTGCTCTGCGAGAAGATCCTCGAGCACTTGTGAAACCGTATCTTCCTGCTCGGTGGCAAGGTCGTGAACGGCCATGAAGAGATCGGGCGGCAATTGTACGGAAACAACACTTTTCGTCATGGTCTCAGACTTGCTTAAACTCGGTTTACAAAAGGTTAAAAACGCTCTGCCCGGACCACATCGCAGTCAACAATCGAAACCACGCCGATGTGCTTTTCAACCACCGCAAAAGCGGCATCGAGCAAACCGTCCAATCTCTCGGGCCGAATGATGCACACAACCTGCACCATGCCACTGGCGCGCCCGATTTCGCCGGACCGCACCCAGTCTCCGGAACGCCCTGAGCCACCAAAAACCGGCAGGATCGTATACCCGGTAACGCCCGCTTTGCGCAGCGCATCTGTCAGGCGCGACTGCATGATCGCTTCGATTGTGATTTCGACTCTCTTCGCTTGATGTGTTTGCATCGGATCAACCTCCGGTAAGTGTCGAGGCAATCGCCACGTACAACGGTATACCCAGTGTCAGATTGAAGGGGAAAGTGACGCCGAGCGAAAGCGTCAGATAAATCGACGGGTTTGCTTCCGGCAGCGCCACGCGCATCGCCGCGGGCACGGCGATATAGGAAGCCGACGCCGACAACACCATCAAGAGCGCCAGCCCCCCCGTTGACAACCCTAACGTCAGACCAAAGACGGCCCCGATTGAACTGCCGATGATCGGCATCAGAACGCCGAAGATCAGCACCCCCGCGCGCAACACATCGCTGCGGTCGCGCAGGCCACGCCCGGCCACAAGCCCCATGTCCAGCAGGAAAAGGCACAAAACACCCTTGAATGGCGCAACGATGAAACTCGATATTTCTTCGAGGCCATCTTCGCCGGTGATCCAGCCGATGAAGAACGCGCCGACAAGCAGAACGATCGAGCCGTTGAGCAAGATCTCGCGCCACAGATCGCTGTCCATACGCCCTCCATTTCCGCCACGCGAAATCAGCCAGAGCGCGGAGAGGATCGCCGGGGCTTCCATCGCCGCGGCCACGGCGACCATATACCCTTCATAGGCGAGACCGCTGCTTTGCAGCACCGAGGTGGCCGCAACGAAGGTCACGATCGAAATCGACCCGTAATGAGCGGCGACCGCAGCCGCATCGAGGCGGCTCAGGCCGGTCAGCAGCTTGAGCAGACCAAACGCGATGATCGGCAAGCCTGCGGACAGGACGATGCCGGCAAGCAGGGTCAGTCCCAGCTTGGCATCGATACCATGCGCCGCCACGCTGACGCCGCCCTTGAAACCGATCGCAAAGAGCAGATAGATCGACAGCGCCTTGGCGGCTGCCTCCGGCACACTCAGGTCAGATCGCGCAAGCGAAGCCGTAACACCGAGTGCAAAAGACAGAATGATCGGAGACACCAGGTTGCCGGCCGCCAAAGACAGAATTTGATCCAACTGCGCCTCCCGAAAGGTTTCCGACGCGTGTAGGCGGCTTTGATCGCTTCATCAAGCGCCACCCCCTTTTGCGCACGATCACACGGGGTGAAAGGACTGGTCGCGCGATTCGAAGTATTCCAGACCGCCTTCACCGATGTCCGTCCACAGACCATGCAGGGTCAGCAACCCCTTCTCGACCCGGGACGTGATGAACGGAAAGCTCATGAGGTTCTGCAAGCTGACCAGAACGGATTGTTTCTCGAGGGCCTGTGCCTGCACCTCGGGGTCATTTTCGGACGCCACCAGCGCATAGCTCGGCTTCAGGATATCCATCCACCGTCCGATAAAGCTCGACTTTTCCTCGAGGCCGGGCGCATGGCCCTGACACATGTCGATACATCCCTTTATGCCGCCACATCCGGAATGCCCCACAACGATGACATGCGCGACGTTCAGCATCGTCACTGCATATTCGACGGCCGCCGAGGTGCCGTGTGCTTCACCATCTGGTTCGTAAGGCGGTACAAGGCTTGCAATATTGCGGTGGATGAACAACTCGCCCTCATCCGCTCCGAAAAGCGCGCTGACGTGGACGCGGCTGTCGCAGCAGGAAATCACCATGGCCCTCGGGTGTTGGCCACCACGCGCCAACTGACGATACCAGGACTGGTTTTCTTTGTATCCCGTTGCTTTCCAGCCGTGATAGCGCTGTACCAGATACCCCGGCAGCGGCTTTGCCTGATCCATAATTCAACCTTTCGCGCACTGTTGCCGTTGGTTTATGGACAATACAAACAAAATTCGAGCGGAAACTTTGATCCATCTCAACTCTTTAGTCAGATTCTGAAGCGAATTTGCCTGCGTGCCGTGGGGGCGCAAAGGGGTGAGAGTGATGGATCAGGTCCTGAAAATCAGGCTTAGCGAAACCGTGCACGTCGATCAGGACACATTGGTTTCGCTGTACAATGATCTCGGAGAGGTCACCGCGGAAGACGTTGTATGCCGCGCGATGGAGGAGCTGGCGCTTCGCCTGTCGCACTGCAGCCGCCTGCACGCTGCGGAGAACTGGGACGACTTGCGCAAATGTGCCCGGTCGTTGATCGCAATTTCTGAACAAATCGGCATGCTGGCGCTTGCGCGCGTTGCGACCGACGTCATCAACACGCTGGATGCCTGTGACGTGCCCGCGACAGCCGCAACGCTTTCCCGTCTATTGCGGATCGGCGACAAGTCCCTGACGGCGATATGGGACTTGCAGGACATTACCATCTGACAGGTTGCGCGTCACGCAGATCAGTCTAGGCTCATGGAAAATCGCTCCCGAAAGGCACACTTCCATGACGTCTTTTTTTGCGCCCGCCGATGTTTCTTCGATCCCGGTCCATGTGGTCCGGGCCGATGAATTCGAAGACTGGCTAACGGCGCAGCCCACTCATCTCCAATCCTGGGTCACCGCGAATGCATTCACGGGCAGCCTTGGTCAGGCGCTGCTGGTACCCGATGCGGGCGGCGCGCCGCAGATGGCACTTGCGGGTTTTGGCACGGCCCACACGCGTGCGCGCAGTCGGTTCCACTTGGCTGGTGCAGCGCGGAAACTGCCGGCCGGCACATATGGCATTGCATCGGGTCTGTCTGATGACGAACTGGAAATCGAAACGCTTGGCTGGCTGCTCGGCAATTACCAGTTCTCAAGATATTGCAAGAAAGCGCCATCCGCCGCACAGCTCGAATGTCCCGCAACGGTCGACCGCGCGTATGTGGACGCCGTTGTCGCCGGAGAATTCCTGACCCGCGATCTCATCAATATTCCGTCAAACGACTTGGGCCCGGAGGAACTGGAAGCGGCCGCCCGTGATCTGGCGGTGAAACACGGTGCCCGAATGTCCACGATTGCGGGTGACGCATTGGTCGAACAGAACTTCCCCCTTATTCATACAGTTGGGCGCGCATCGGACCGTGTCCCGCGGCTCATCGATCTTGCGTGGGGCGACAGCGGGCCGAAAATCACGCTCGTGGGCAAGGGTGTTTGCTTCGACACGGGCGGTCTCAACCTGAAACCCGCCGGATCCATGGGTTTGATGAAAAAGGATATGGGCGGCGCGGCCAACGTTCTGGGTCTCGGGCACATGATCATGGCAATGGGCCTGAACATACGGCTGCGTATTTTGATACCGGCCGTCGAGAACTCGGTCTCCGGCAATGCCTTCCGGCCCGGCGATATCCTTACCTCGCGCAGAGGCCTTACGGTCGAGATCAACAACACGGATGCCGAGGGAAGGCTGGTACTGGCGGATGCGCTGTCTTACGCGCAGGAAGACAACCCGGACGTCATTATCTCCATGGCCACCCTGACGGGTGCGGCGCGGGTGGCCGTCGGCCCCGAGCTTGCGCCTTTTTACTGCGACGACGAAAGCTTTGTAACGTCTTTGCAAACCGCGTCGCATGAAACCTGCGACCCGGTGTGGCGGATGCCGTTTTATACGCCCTATGAGAGCATGATCGAGCCCGGCATTGCCGATCTTGACAATGCACCCAAAGGCGGGTTTGCGGGATCGATCACCGCCGCACTTTTCCTCAGGCGTTTTGTCGAAAAGAGCGTCTACGCACATTTCGATGTGTATGGCTGGAACCCGAAAGACGCACCAGGGTTTCCGAAGGGAGGGGCCGGCCAAGCGACGCGCGCGCTTTTGGAAGTCCTGACAGAACTGGCGCAATGACTGATCCGCGCCTGACGCCCGACCCAGACCTGATCACCATGGACGAACCTGCGCGCATCAACCGGCCTGTCGTGGATCTGACACGTGGAGCTGACGGGCCTCGCGACCGGCAACTGCTGTATGGTGACGACGTAACCGTACTTGATCGTATGGAAGCTCATGCGCTCGTTCGCGCCCGGAAAGATGGTTATTGCGGTACTGTTTCCAACGATTGCATCGGGCCAGTTCGGCAAGCGACGCATATCGTGACAGCCCGCGCGACACATGCCTATAACGCGGCAGATTTCAAATCCCAAGATAGGGTTCTTTTGAGTTTCGGGTCGCACCTGTCAGCCCTTTCCGAGACGCCCACATTCATTGAAACCGAACTCGGGTTCATCCCGCGTCAGCATGTTCGCGCGAGCGATGCACTTGCAACGGATCCCGCCGCCATCGCCGAAATTTTTCTCGGTACACCCTATCTTTGGGGCGGCAATTCCTGTCTTGGCATCGACTGTTCAGGCCTCGTGCAGGCCGCATGGCTCGCCTGTGGTCTGCCTTGCCCGGGCGACAGCGACCTGCAGGCCAGGCAACTCGGCGCCAGGCTTGACGAAGCGACGCCTCTCCGACGCAATGACCTGATATTCTGGAAAGGCCATGTGGCGCTGGTGATGGATGACGAAACGCTCATTCATGCAAACGCGGCGCATATGTCGGTTGTCCGCGAGCCGATTGCCGTCGCGATCGAACGGATCGAGCGGCAGGGTGAAGGCATGCCGACAGGCAAGCGGCGCGAAGCCTCCCTCGCGCGTTGAGCCGGCGCTCTGCTATGGTATATGCAGCCGGACAAGGGCCGTCAGTCGACCACGCGGATCAGTTTGCGTTCAAGAACGCGCAGAACCGTTTTCAGATCATGCCCGCGCCGCATGATCTGTCCATCCATGCCTACGACGGCGTACATGCCTTGCTTGTCACGCAACTTCGGGCGTTTTTCGATCCTGTAAAGCGGGTTTTCAGCCGTGCGCCGAAAAACCGAGAAGACAGCGACATCGCGCAGGCAGGATATCCCGTAATCGCGCCATTCACCGGCAGCAACGAAACGTCCGTAGAGCGACAGGATCAGCGAAAGCTCCGTTCGGTGAAACGCCACCTGTTGAGGCGGCAAGTGTTGCACGTTGTTTGAGGGCGGCACCTGATAGTTCATGCAAGCACAGTTGCCCCGAATGAAGTGTAAATCAAGTGTGCGGGTTAACGCGGCGGTTCGCTTCCGCTCGCGGTGCGGCGGTCATGCATATGCCCCATGACAGAACCAGCCCGAAGACATCGTGTGGCCATGCGCGTAAAACAGCCAGAGCCGCTGGCCGTCCTCTGTCTCCGTCACCCAGTAATCGCGCACCCCGCTGCGCCAGTTCGGATCATCAAGCCACCATTCCGGAGCGATCCGCTCCGGTCCGACCGCACGAACCAGACGC
>JASFFN010000120.1:0-5934 GCA_050124275.1 Roseobacter sp.
ACCGTCACGCCGCTAATCCCTATATAAACAGTCGGGAACAGATCCGAGGTCAACAATGAACGACGCGCCACAACCCATGGAGGGCACCCCTCTCATCGCTCCGTCCACCACTGACCATCCGCTCTACGAGCAGGTCGTCGAGGCCTGCAGAACGGTGTATGATCCTGAGATTCCCGTCAATATCTATGAACTCGGACTGATCTACACCATTGATATCGACACGGAAAACGCGGTGCGGATCAAGATGTCGCTGACCGCGCCGGGTTGCCCGGTCGCCGGGGAAATGCCGGGCTGGGTCGCGGACGCCGTGGAGCCGATACCGGGCGTCAAGCAGGTCGACGTCGATCTGGTGTGGGAGCCGCCCTGGGGCATGGACATGATGTCGGACGAAGCACGTCTTGAACTCGGCTTCATGTAAGAGCGCGTGCCAACCGAAAAAGAGAAGATGATCGCCGGAGACCTCTATCGTCCCGGTGACGCGGAACTGGTGCAGGAGCGTGCATACAATCAGGACATGCAACGCCGATACAATAGCACGACCGTCTCGGACACCCGCGAGCGGCAGACGATCCTGAAGGCGTGGCTGGGATCATTCGGAGAGAGATGTGCGGTGCGCGCGCCCGTCTATGCCGATTATGGATATAACATTCACCTCGGATCAGATGTCTTCATCAATTACGGCTGCGTGCTGCTGGACGTATGCGCAATTCGCATCGGCGACAAAGCGCAAATCGGGCCCTACACCCAAATTCTGACAGCTGACCACCCGCGAGATTCCGAAACGCGTGACACTGGTCTGGAGTACGGAAAACCGATTGAAATCGGACGGAATGTCTGGATTGGCGGGGGCGCGATGATCCTGCCGGGCGTGACCATCGCGAATGACGCCGTCGTCGGCGCCGGGGCCGTCGTGACGCGTTCGGTGCCGGAAGGCACGACAGTCGCAGGAAATCCCGTACGCCCGCTTGTTCCGAGCGCTTCAAGTGAGTAAATTGTGACCAAAGGAGATTTGCGATGTTCGGTATTCCGGGAAAACAGGCCGTCACGCTGACGCCGCGAGCCGCCGCTCAGGTGGCCAAGCTGATGCAATCGGCTGGACATGCGGGGCTGCGTATCGGCGTCAAGAAAGGCGGCTGTGCGGGCATGGAGTACACCATGGAGTACGTCGAGGTAACCGATCCCAACGATGAAGTGGTGGAGCAGGACGGCGCACGGGTGATGATCGCGCCGATGGCGCAGATGTTTCTTTTCGGCACGGAGATCGATTACGAAACGAGCCTGCTCGAGTCCGGTTTCAAGTTCCATAATCCGAACGTCACCGAGTCCTGCGGTTGCGGCGAATCGATCAAGTTCGGTTAGACCTACCCCTTCAGGTGCACGTAGGTCTCGCGAAAGCGCTGCGCGAGGTGATCTCCGGCCAGGATCGTCTGCCCTGATCCGATCGGCGCGATGTTCGTATCAACCGAAGGATTGAAAAACAGCGGTATCGAGAGGCGCTCATGCATCGTCCCGACAACGCGGTGGGCGGTTGCCTTGACCCTGCCCTCGCTCCAGATCTCCATCATTTCACCAAAGTTTATGATGAATTCGCCGGGCGGCGCGCTGACGGGTATCCAGCCGCCTTCCCGTTTCAGCACTTCAAGCCCCGGTGAGCCATCCGTCGCGAGCAGGGTCAGGCAGCCGTAATCCGTATGGGCCGCGATGCCGAAGTCTTTTGCCGTCGCCCACTCCGGCCTTTCCGGATAGAAGTTGCCCCGCAAGAGCGCCATCGGCGCTTCGAACGCATTGTCGAAATAGTCGAAGGGTAATTCTATGGCCCGGGCAACCGCGCGCAGCACCCCCATGGCGACTTCACAAGCCTGTGCATAATAGGTTTCGATCTCTTTTCGGAAAGCCGGCGGGTTGTCCGGCCAGAGGTTTGGCGCATAGACTTCAAGACTGCTGCGCGGGTCCGAGGCCGGGAGCGTGAAGCCGCAGTCAAAGAATTCCTTGTAGTCGGGGTTCGCGTTCGGATCGACCTGTTCGGAACCGGATGCCCCCCAGCCCCGGTTGGACCCGGTTCGGGCCATGTCTACACGTGCTTTCTCAGCCATCGGAAGATGAAAAAAGGCGCGGTAGAGCTCCAGTATCTCCACAATGCGGTCGCCGGATAATACCGTGTTGTATACTGTGGCAAAGCCGGTCACGGTCGCCGCCTCATGCATTTCTGCAATGCTGTCGGCATCATTGCTGGCGAGCTTTTGCGCATCTAGTCGAGGGATCATCTCTGCTCTCCGGTCTGTGTTCACCGCCCTGCCACACTGCTGACGTCCTTGCAAGCAGAGCGCAGTATTTGCCGCTGACGCCGATGCCTGTTAACCAAGAGGCGAACGGACAGGAGGATCTGGCAATGCGGCGCAAACTTGCGGCAGGCAACTGGAAGATGAACGGCACCATCGGTGCGCTGAATATGATTGAGGCCCTCGGCGCGGCGCACTCGGATGTATCCTGCGACATTCTTCTGTGCCCGCCCGCGACACTCCTGACATCCGCTGCGGCACGCGCGGCGAACGGCCCTATAGCTGTCGGCGGACAAGACTGCCACGCGGCGGCGAAAGGGGCGCATACGGGCGATATTTCGGCCGGCATGCTGGCGGAAGCCGGTGCAAAATACGTGATCGTGGGTCACTCAGAACGCCGCGAGGCATACGGGGAAACGGACGACAACGTATGCGCCAAGGCCGGCGCGGCACAAGAGGCGGGTCTGACGGCGATCGTTTGTCTCGGGGAAACCCTGGAACAGCGCGACGCCGGCGAAACACTGGCCGTGATCGGCAGACAGTTGAAAAACTCGGTCCCGCAGGGCAGCACCGGCGCGACGCTGGTTGTAGCCTATGAGCCGATTTGGGCCATCGGGACGGGGAAAATCCCGACCATGAACGAAATTGCCGACGTGCACGCCCTTCTGCGCAATGATCTGACAACCCTGCTGGGTCCGGAAGCGGAACATGTGCGTTTGCTTTATGGCGGGTCGGTGAAACCTGACAATGCCGCGGCGATCTTCGCGCTGCCGGATGTCGACGGCGCCCTCGTAGGCGGCGCAAGCCTCAAGACCGAGGATTTTTCGCCCATCGTCGCGGCACTTGCGCAAAGCTGAAACCGCCTGACGCACCGTATCAGGGCACGGGGTCGGTCAATACGACGGAACCGCAAGCCTTGCGCGCAGAAAATCGATCATCACGCGGACCTTGCGCGGCAGATAACTGCGGCTTGGGTAAAGTGCCCAAGCGCCGGTATCGAAGTTGGTTGCGGTGCACTCATAGTCCGGGAAAAGTGACACCAGCCGCCCTGCTTCCAAATCCCGCGCCACCAGCCAGTCCGCAAGCAAGGCTGGTCCGAGACCCTCCCGTGCCGCTTCGCGCAATGAGAGCGCGTTGGAGATGACCAGTCGGCCGCGCACGGGGACGTCGATCAGTTCTTCCCCGGATGTTCGGAAGCGCCAGCGCGTGCGGTATGCCGGAAGCGCAAACCGCAGACAGTCCAGGTCCGAAAGGGCGCGCGGATCGGCAGGCATGCCTGCCTGCGCCACATAATCAGGCGACGCACAGACAAGATATCTGGTACGCAACAATCGGGTCGTCACCAGATCCCCTTCAGGCGCTGTCGCCAGCCTGACCGCCAGATCGATGCCTTCGGCTGCGATGTCCAGCGTGGCATCGCTTGGCAGTAGTTCCACCGTGATTTCCGGAAAAAGCCTGCCGAACGCGCCAAGATGCGGCACGATGCATTCGTGCGCAAATGCCGCCGAAGCCGTAAACTTGAGCACTCCACTCGGCGTGCTGCGCACATGACTGGCTTCTTCCCGAGCATGATCCAATTCATCCAGTAATGGCCGTATGCGCCGCAGGTATATGTCGCCCTCTTCGGTGATCCGCAGGACACGGGTATTGCGCTGAAAAAGTCTCAGGCCTAACGACGCTTCGACGTTGGCGACGGCGCGCGAGACCGAAGACGGGTCCATGCCAAGCACACGCGCCGCCGACGCAAAGCTGCCTTGCTGCGCGACAAGCGCTACCGTGCGAAGAGCGTCAATATCCATACGTGCATTTTGTGCACGACTGTCGTGGGATATCCAGCATTTTCGATGGAAATTGCATGAAGTATTCGGTCTCTGTATCCCAAAACAGGAGCACATCATGACAGACTTATCCGGAAAAACAGCAATCATCACGGGTGCAAGCCGTGGAATCGGCGCCGCGACCGCACTCCATCTGGCCGATCTGGGGGCGACGGTCGTGCTGGCGGCACGCAATACAAGGGCGCTTGAAAAACTTGAGCGGCAAATCCGCGATGCGGGCGGAAAGGCCGACCCGATCTCCTGCGACGTGGCCCGGGCAGAGGACGTGCGGCGCCTGATCGACGTGACGCTTCTGCGCCACGGCCGGCTGGACCTGATGGTCAACAATGCCGGCGTCATCGATCCCATCGCCAGACTCGCGGACAGTGATCCCGCGGCCTGGGGGACGATCATGGATATAAACCTCAAGGGTGTCTATTACGGTCTGCGCTATGCCATCCCGGAGATGATCGCGCGTGGCGGCGGGACAATCATCAACATCAGTTCCGGCGCCGCGACCAGCGCGTTGGAAGGCTGGAGCCATTACTGCGCCACCAAGGCCGCCGTGCTGTCGCTCACCCGTACAACCCACAAAGAATACGCCGCACAGGGTATTCGCGTTCTCGGCCTGAGCCCTGGTACCGTCGCGACCGGGATGCAATCCAGCATACGCGCCTCGGGCATCAATCCCGTCAGCCAGCTGAACCCAAACGTGCATATTTCCCCTGAATGGGTGGCGCGCGCCATTGCCTGGCTCACAACCGCCGAAGCCGATGTTTACCGCGGTACCGACTTCTCTCTCAAGACGAATGAAGGACGGACGGCGGTAGGCCTGACGCCTGTCCCAGCTTAGAAAAAGGGCCACCCGGAACCGGGTGGCCTGTTTCCAGCGCCGACTTGCTGCATCAAGACCCAGCTATTTCACGATGATCTCGGGCCCCATCATCATTGTCGGCAACCATGTGCTGATGATCGGGATGTAGGTGACCATGATCAGGAAGACGAAAAGCACCGCGGTAAACGGCAGAGCCGCCTTCACCACAGACATCATCGGCATGTTTGCCACGCCCGAGGTCACGAACAGGTTCAGGCCCACGGGCGGCGTAATCATCCCGATCTCCATGTTCACCACCATGATGATGCCCAGATGAATGGGGTCGATGCCCAGTTCGATGGCGATGGGAAACACAAGAGGCGCCACGATGACGAGCAGGCCCGAAGGCTCCATGAACTGGCCACCGATCAACAGGATCACGTTGACGATTATGAGAAACACCACGGGACCGAATCCTGCATCGAGCATGCTTGCCGCGATCTGCTGCGGAATTTGCTCGTCCGTCAGCACGTGTTTGAGGATCAGCGCGTTGGCGATGATGAACATCAACGTCACGGTAAGCTTGCCGGCCTCAAAGAGCGTGTTCCTGGTATCCCGGTGAAAAAAGGCCGTGACCAGCGCAATGGGTTTGCGCATGAGGCTCACGTTATGCACCTCATCGCCCTCGACATGCAGCGGTCCCATGTCCCGGTAGACAAAGCAGGCGATGAAAAAGGCATAGACCGCCGCGACCGCCGCCGCCTCGGTCGGTGTGAAGATGCCGCCGTAAATGCCACCCAGAATGATCACGATGAGGAAGAGCCCCCAGCCGGCCTCCCGGCCCGAGTCAAACACCTCGCTCCAGCCGCGCCACTCACCCTTCGGCAGATCACGCAGCTTCGCGATGATGTAAATCGTGAACATCAGCATCGAGCCGGCCATCAAGCCGGGAATGACGCCGGCGAGAAACATCCGGCCCACGGAGACATCCGTGGCCGACGCGTAGACGACCATCACGATGGAC
>JASFFN010000121.1:0-5928 GCA_050124275.1 Roseobacter sp.
GACGAAGTCAAAGCCAAGGAAGCACAGGCGGGGGGCTCTACATGAAAGAGATTGTACTCGCATTCGCGGCGATGGTCGTGATCTCCATTGGCGCAAGCTACGCGCTGCCCGAGTTGGGTTTTTCATCTCAGCAACAGACGGCTGGCAATGCCGTCCGCCTCGACTAGAGTTTTGCTTATGGCTTAGCTGGCGATCCGGTAATCGGGGTCGCGTTTCAACTGTGCCATTTGCAGATAAAACTGGTCACCCTGGGTCCCGACATGTTCTCGAAGGATGTCGGCTGCGAGTTCCGGGTTTTGTTGCGAAAAAGCCGCGATGACCTTTGAGTGCTCTGCTTCCGAAACCGCCATCCTGCCGCGCATCTTCAACTGCACGCGCCGGAAAGGTTTGAGTCGGTGGTAAAGCGAGAGGGCTTCGGACTCCAGAAACGCATTGCCCGCCAATTTGTAGATGAGGTGATGAAAGGACTCGTTGGCGCGCGAATAGGCATTTGCGTCTTCAGCGGAGATCGAAGCTTCACACACTGAATTCAATGCTTTCAGTTGTTCCAGCCCGCTGGCTGTCATACGTTTCGTCGCCAGACGCCCGCAAACCGCCTCGATCTCGGCCATTGTTTCGAACATCTCTATCAGTGTTATGGAACTCGGCTGGCGCACAAAAACGCCTCGCCGCGGTCTTTGCCGGGCGAGGCCGGACGCCACGAGCCGTTGCAATGCTTCGCGGATCGGCGTTCGTGACACACCGAACTGTTTCGCGAGACTGGCCTCGTCGAGGCGTTGTCCTTCGCGAAACTCTCCGGTGAATACCATCTCTTCCAAGGCATTGGCGATCCGGTCCGCGTGCTTGTTTTCCATTTACGTCTCTTTGCTTTCAGGTTTTGCCCGGATGGTTTGCATGTTGAATTTGGGCGTTTGAATGGATTGCAACATTTCGCTCTGCAGAGTGCGGTGGAGGACTTTTCAGTTGGTCCTCAGGCTTGTTGGGCAAATTTCTGATCGGCGTATCTTGCGTGGTCTTTGGGCAAGTGCCCGCCAATCATCCGTGTGATTTCGACGGCTGCATCGGTCACTGTAGCGCCAAGTTCCGGCACACGCAGAAGGTCAAATCGCGCACTGGGACCCGATATGGACACCCCGCCACAGGGTTCTTCGTTTTCGTCGAAGATTGCGCTGCCGATGCAGGACATGCCGGAATAGCGCTCTTCGGCGTCAAATGAATAGCCACGTTCTTTCGTTTTGCGCAAATCTTCGAACAGGGCCATGGGGGTGGTCAGCGTCTTTTCCGTGAAGGAGGCAAGACCCGATGACATGAGCAGCCTGCGCACCTGATCTTCCGGCATGAATGAAAGGATCGCCTTGCCGGTCCCTGACGCATGCATCGATGTGCGCGTGCCACGCGCAAAGAACGCACGGATCGGGTTCCGCGTTTCGACCTGCTCGACAAAGACGACCTCCGCGGCATCCGGTATCGCGAGGTTGGCTGTTTCTCCGGTCTTTTCCATCAGGCGGCGCATCACAGGCCTGCTGACGTCTGTCAGGCTGCTGCGGTTCATGAAGGCCGCACCGGTCCGGTAGGCTTCGATTCCGATGCTCCAGTCCTGCCTGTCGTCGTTGAAGGAAACAAAGCCGTGCTTTTGCAAGGTTGTAAGAATACGGTGCGTCGTCGCCGTCGGCACCCCGAGAGACATGGACAAGTCCGTCAAGGTCGCGCGGCCTGTGCGCGAAATCGCAACAAGAATTCCGAGAGCGCGGTCCAGAGACTGAAGGGTCCCGGCGGGGTTTTCCTTGAAAGAAGACTTCGGGCGCCCGCGGGCTCGTTTCTGCGTGTTCATATCCGGTCTCTGCTGTACGTTGTCTAAATATATTCAGTTGAAAAATATTTTCAAATACATATTTTACTCGTAAATGAAAACGCCTTTAATTATAAAAAACATAAATTTAAGTCTTTTCGTGATTAAATGAAAAATATTTTCGAGAAAATTGCTATTGGAAAACTAATATTGTATACAGCCGGCGAGAAAAGAAGGAATCGACCATGTCAGATCAAAACCCCGTTTTCATACCAGGACCGACAAACATTCCCGATCGCTTGCGTCTTGCGATGCAGGTGCAGACGCGTGACCACCGGGCCCCTGACTTCGTCGAGACATTTGCACCGGTGCTCGAGGACACGAAGAAAGTATTCGGAACAACTGAGGGGAAGGTCATCACCTTCCCGTCCAGCGGAACGGGCGGCTGGGAAGCCGCAGTCTGCAACACGCTTAGCCCTGGCGACAAGGTGCTTGTGGCGCGGTACGGCATGTTCAGCCACCGCTGGATCGACCTCTGCCAACGTCATGGGCTCGACGTTCAGATCATCGAGTGCCCGTGGGGCAGCGGCGCCCCGGCCGACAAGTTCGAGGCGGCGCTGACCGCTGACAAGGCGCATGAAGTCAAGGCGGTGCTTGTTACGCACAACGAAACCGCGACCGGCGTGAAATCGGACGTTGCGGCGGTACGTGCTGCGATGGATGCAGCCGGTCATCCCGCGATGCTTTTTGTGGATTGCGTCAGCTCGCTCGCTTCCATGCCTTTCGAAATGGACGCGTGGGGTGTGGATATCGCGGTATCCGGATCACAAAAGGGTTTCATGCTGGCGACCGGCATGGCCATTCTCGGTGTCAGCCCAAAAGCGCTCGCCGCGATGGAAACGGCAAAGCTGCCACGCACCTTTTTCGATTTTCGCGACATGATGAAGGCAAACGCGTCCGGCGGCTTTCCCTACACGCCACCGTTGCAGCTGATCTACGGCATGCGCGAGAGCCTCAAGATGCTGTTCGAAGAGGGGCTGGACAACGTGTATGCGCGCCACTTCCGTCTGGCTGAAGGCGTGCGTCGCGCGGTTGACGCCTGGGGGCTGAAGCTGGTCGCCGAGAGCCGTGACCTTTATTCGGACACTGTCAGCGCCGTGTATGTTCCGAAGGGATTTGACAGCAATCTGCTTACGGATCACGCTTTTGCGCAGTATGGCGTTTCGTTCGGTATCGGGCTTGGCGAAATGAACGGCAAGGCGTTCAGGATCGGTCATCTGGGAAGTCTGACGGATGTCATGGTGCTGTCGGGTCTTGCCACGATCGAAATGGCGATGGCAGACCTTGATTATCCTATCGAACTGGGTAGTGGGGTTGCCGCGGCGCAGGAATACTTCCGTGCGGGCCACGGTGCCAAGATCAAATCGGCAGCTTGAGGAGGAACTTCGATGTTGGATTCCATGACCGGACCCGACCTGACGATCGAACACGTGAAGGCTGCGCATGAGCGCATCAAGCCTTACATTCACGAAACGCCGATTTTCACGTCGTCATACTTCAACAAGCTCACCGGTGCCGAGCTTTTTTTCAAGTGCGAGAACTTTCAGAAGGCTGGCGCTTTCAAGGTGCGCGGCGCGAGCAACGCGGTCTTTGGGTTGAGCGACGAGATGGCCGAGAAAGGTGTTGCGACCCATTCCTCCGGGAACCATGCGTTGTCACTGTCATACGCTGCTGGCCGGCGGGGGATCCCGTGCCATGTGGTGATGCCGCGCACGGCGCCCGAGGCGAAAAAGGCCGCCGTGCGCGGCTATGGCGGGATCATCACGGAGTGCGAGCCGTCCACGACGAGCCGCGAGGCGGTTTTTGCCGAGGTGCAGGCGAAAACAGGCGCTGAGTTCGTGCATCCCTACAACGACCCGCGCGTGATAGCGGGGCAGGCGACCTGCTCACTGGAAATGTTGAGCCAGGTGGAGAACATGGATGCGGTCATCGCCCCGATCGGCGGCGGCGGCATGATTTCAGGTACCTGCCTGACCCTGTCGAATCTCGCACCGCACATCGAAATTTACGCGGCAGAGCCGGATCAGGCGGATGATGCGGCGCGGTCCTTCCGTGCAGGACATATTATTGCGGATGATGCGCCGGTAACGGTGGCAGACGGGTTGAAAGTTCCGTTGAAAGAGAACACGTGGCACTTTGTATCGAACTTCGTGACGGACGTGCTTACGGCTTCCGAGCAGGAAATCATCGATGCGATGAAGCTGACGTGGGAGCGGATGAAGATCGTCATCGAACCGAGTTGCGCGGTGCCCATGGCGACGATCCTGCGCAATCCGGACGTGTTCCGTGGTAAGCGTGTCGGTGTTATCATCACCGGCGGCAACGTGGATTTGGACAAACTGCCCTGGATCAAGGGCTGAGGAGAAAGTGAAATGAACAAGCAAGTGAACTTTGAAGACTACGAAGTCGGCTACGACATTCCTGCGGCAATCGGGATGGACGAGTCTGAAATCCAGACACCATGCCTTGTCCTCGACCTGGATGCGCTGGAGCGCAATATCAAGAAAATGGGCGACTGGGCCAAGGAACATGGTGTGCGTCACCGCGTGCATGGCAAAATGCACAAATCCGTCGACGTCGCCCTATTGCAGGAAAAACTCGGCGGTGCCTGTGGCGTTTGCTGCCAGAAGGTCTCGGAAGCAGAGGTTTTTGCACGGGGCGGTATCAAGGACGTTCTCGTGTCCAACCAGGTTCGCGAACCTGCCAAGATCGACCGTCTGGCGCGCTTGCCCAAGCTGGGCGCTCGCACGATATGCTGTGTGGACGATATCGCCAACGTCAAGGATTTGTCTGACGCGGCGGTGCGTCACGGTACGCAAATCGAATGCTTGGTCGAGATCGACTGCGGTGCAGGACGCTGCGGCGTGACGACAACGCCAGAGGTCGTCGAAATCGCCAAGGCAATCGACGCCGCCGACGGTCTGAAATTCGCGGGGATCCAAGCCTACCAGGGCGCGATGCAGCACATGGACAGCTATGAGGAGCGCAAGGCCAAGATCGAAGTAGCGGTAGCGATGGTCAAGGATGCGGTCGATACGCTGAGGAATGAAGGACTGGAATGCGATATCGTCGGTGGTGGCGGCACAGGGTCTTACTACTTTGAAGGCACCTCAGGCGTTTACAACGAACTGCAGTGCGGCTCATACGCCTTCATGGACGCAGACTACGGTCGCATCCTGGACAAGGATGGCAACCGGATCGACCAGGGCGAATGGGAAAACGCGCTGTTCATCCTGACGTCGGTCATGAGCCATGCCAAAAAAGACAAGGCAATCGTGGACGCTGGTCTGAAAGCGCAATCGGTCGACTCCGGCCTTCCGGTGATTTTTGGCCGTTCCGATGTGGAATACGTAAAATGCTCGGACGAGCACGGCGTGGTATCGGACCCCGACGGTGTGCTGAAGGTCAATGACAAGCTCAAGCTGGTGCCCGGTCACTGCGATCCGACCTGCAACGTCCACGACTGGTACGTCGGGGTGCGCAACGGCAAGGTGGAAACGCTCTGGCCGGTTTCGGCACGCGGCAAGGCCTACTGATCGTCCCACCATGGACCACTGACAATGGTGCGCCCGGAAACAGACCGGGCGTTGCCGTTTTTGAACTGCTAAACAAAACAGGAACGCAAGATGCTTGACGCTGAAACAAAAGCCAAGGGACTACTGATCGTCGGAGAAGACCTCTGCGCCGAAGTGGTCAACAGTACCGATGCCTTCAGGGCTGTGGAATCCGTTTTTGGTGCGATGGCAAAAGGCGATGCCTACAACTTTCCGGTTATCCGCGAAGCGATCGGGTATGCGGATGCGCTTTACGGCTTCAAATCGGGATTTGACAGGGTGGGCAAGACACTGGGTGTCAAATCGGGCGGGTACTGGCCGGGCAACGCGGAAAAAGGCCTGACCAACCACCAGTCTACGATCTTTCTTTTTGATCCTGACACGGGCATGCTCGAAGCGCTTGTCGGCGGCAATTACCTGACGGCGGTGCGCACCGCCGCGTCCTCATCCGTTTCCATCGCCCATCTGGCGCGCAAGGATGCCAAGGTGCTTGGCATGGTAGGTGCGGGCCATCAGTCCACCTTC
>JASFFN010000122.1:0-5927 GCA_050124275.1 Roseobacter sp.
CACCGATTGTCGGAACCAGTCCGCCCCCGATCACCCTGCTTGCCCGGAACCAAGGGCGCGATGATCGCCCACTGCCTGTCTGTTAAAGTCCGTCTGCTCAAGATCGCCTCCCTGTTTTTGATCTTGAATCAAACGGAAGGCAATTTGGGAATCCCCTAAATGCAGACGCCGCCTAAAGCCGGCCTTGGGAAGACAAGAAAAAAGGCCCCGGACGTGTTGCCCGGGGCCTTTCAATTAAAACCAGCGTTTTAATGCGCTTGTCGTTTGTCCCAGTCTTCCTGTCTGGGCAGGATCTCGAACGTATGTTCGGGGGGGGGGGACGGCAGGGTCCACTCCAGCGTATCCGCGTATTCATTCCACGGGTTGTTTTCCTTGGCCGGAGCGCCTTTGCGCAGGCTGTAGGCCATGACGCCGAAGAAGAACAGGAAGGACCCGAAGGCAAGGAAAGCGCCAAGGCTCGACCACCAGTTCCAGTAAGCGAATGCCTCAGGGTAGTCGATGTACCGACGCGGCATACCCTGACGCCCGAGGAAGTGCTGCGGGAAGAAAGTCAGGTTCGAGCCAATGAACATCGCCCAGAAGTGCAGCTTGCCCGCCCATTCCGGATACATCTTGCCGGTCATCTTCGGGAAATAGAAGTAGATGCCCGCGAAGATGGCGAAGACGGCACCAAGGCTCATCACATAGTGGAAATGCGCCACGACGTAGTAGGTGTCGTGGTAATACCGGTCCACTGCTGCCTGACTCAGCACGATGCCTGTCACGCCGCCCACCGTGAAGAGGAACAGGAACCCGAAGGCCCAGAGCATCGGCGTCTTGAATTCGACGGATCCGCCCCACATGGTGGCGATCCAGCTGAACACTTTTACGCCTGTCGGCACCGCGATCACCATGGTGGCGAGCATGAAGTAGGCCTGCTGGTTCAGCGACATGCCTACCGTGTACATGTGGTGCGCCCAGACCACGAAGCCCAGAACACCAATCGCTATGATCGCCCAGACCATCGGCAGATAGCCGAAGACGGGCTTGCGCGAAAAGGTCGCGATCACGTGGCTGATGATACCGAAGCCGGGCAGGATGATGATGTAGACCTCGGGGTGACCGAAGAACCACAGGATATGCTGGTAGAGCACCGGATCGCCGCCGCCCGCCGGATCGAAGAAGGTAAAGCCGAAGTTGCGGTCCATCAGCAGCATGGTGATTGCGCCGGCCAGAACCGGGAGCGACAGCAGAATCAGCCAGGCTGTCACGAAGATCGACCAGCTGAAGAGCGGCACTTTGAAGAGCGTCATGCCCGGTGCCCGCATGTTCAGGAAGGTCGTGATCATGTTGATCGCGCCAAGAATCGACGATGCGCCTGACACGTGAACCGCAAAGATCGCGAGGTCCATGGAGAATCCGCCCTCATTCGTCGAGAGCGGCGGGTAAAGCACCCAGCCCACACCGGATCCCGCCTGATCGTTGCCTCCGGGGGCCAGAACGGAGCAGACGGCCAGCGTCGTGCCCGCCACGTACATCCAGAACGACAGGTTGTTCATGCGCGGAAACGCCATATCGGGCGCACCGATCTGCAACGGCATGAAATAGTTGCCGAATCCGCCGAAGAGCGCGGGAATCACCACGAAGAACATCATCAGGATGCCGTGCGCGGTTATGAGCACGTTCCACAAGTGTCCGTTCGGAGTGCAGACAGCGTCACTGGCGACCATCCGGGCGCCTTCCATGCACATGTACTGAACGCCCGGCTCCATGAGCTCGAGGCGCATGTAGATGGTGAACGCCACCGAAACGAAGCCGACGAGCGCGGACGTGACGAGATAGAGGATCCCGATATCCTTGTGATTTGTTGACATGAACCAGCGGGTAAAGAACCCGCGTTCGTCTTCGTGGTCGTGACCGTGGATGGCTGCGTCTGCCATGCGGTGCCTCCTAGTTGATTTGAACCGGGCGCGGTTCCCGCGCTGCCCGGAGAGTCCCGTTAGGTTGTAAAGTGTGTTGCCGCGAGGAGCAATGACACTAATGCCGCATGCATGCAAAAATCAGTATGTTTCGTGGATCTGATCGAAAACCGATTTCAGGCGCCGGGATTTCGCCGCTGTTGCAGGGTTTTTTCTAACACATTGCGACATATGATTTGGTATTGCAGCGGATCGAGTTCCACAGCTGCGTGTCCTTGCTGTGGTGCGCCTGTGTTTTTCCGGGCATGTGGAGGCATAGAAAAGACCGCGAGACGTTTGGCCACGTCCTTGCCGGAGCTTATCAGCGCCTTGAATTTTTACTGCTCTAATGGCTGCGGCGGTTGCAAGCTATCGGTTTCTTTGAGCTGGCGAAGCAAAAAGGCCGGTTGCGTGAAATGCTCACGTTTGTTGCGAGCCTGGCTGAAAGTTTCAAGGTGTTGTCGCCGCTGCGCGATGACCGCCAAGTCCCACGAATTGCGCGACCGGCGTCGGGTCTTCTCTGAACACCGTGCCGAACTCGCGCAGCAGGGCAACGTCCAGGTCATGCATTGATACCGGGTAGCCAAGATCGACGAGGCTTGTCACGCCGAACTCCCTGATTCCGCAGGGTACAATCCCGTCAAAGTGGGACAGGTCCGGGTCCACGTTGATGGACAGGCCATGAAAACTCACCCACCTGCGCAGACGAATGCCGATCGCCGCGATCTTGTCCTCGGTCAGGTGGCCTGCCGGCGACCGGGGTTTGTCAGGGCGTTCGACCCAGACACCCACCCGGCCTTCCCGGACATGTCCCGTAATGTTGAACTGGGAGAGGGCCGCGATGACCCAGCCCTCCAAATGCTCGACGAACAAGCGGACATCGCGCCCCCGCGCGCCCACGTTCAGCAGCGTGTAGGCGACACGTTGTCCGGGGCCGTGATAGGTGAATTGCCCGCCCCGTTTGGTCGAATACACCGGAAACCGGCCAGCCTGTTTCAGGTCTTCGGGTCTGGCGCTCGTGCCGGCGGTATAGGTCGGCGGGTGCTCCACCAGCCAGATACATTCCGGCGCTGCGCCGTCCGCAATTGCCGTCGCCCGCTGTTCCATCCACTGCTCGGCTTCGCGATAGTCTGTCAGGCCCGGCGATGTGATCCACTCAATCATGGTGACCGCTTATCGCAGCTTTGGCGGCGAGGCAAAGCCCCAACGCGTACAGGGCTTCATCTGCCTTTGTTTTTGATTCTGAAAAATTGCCCTTCACAAGCGCAATCGGGCAAGTTAAAGACGCCACACCATTCAAAGTGCGGATGTGGCGGAATGGTAGACGCGCAGCGTTGAGGTCGCTGTGGGGTAACACCCGTGGAAGTTCGAGTCTTCTCATCCGCACCACTGAAATTCTTTTATCAATAAAAATCAAAGGATTGGGCGTTTGATGGTATTTTGGTCCCCCCTGTTGAACAACCGGCACGACAACCTGATGGCGTCTGAAGATCGGTTAATCATGTTTTGGTCAGACCTATTTTCGGTGTTTGCCGGTAAAACCTGCGGCAAATCTGAACAGGCTACTTCAGAAGGCCGCCAAAGCATGTAGCTGGCGCTGCCAGCTTCACTTGTCATGTTCTGCCTTTTCGTTTCGCTTTTCGTCCGTTGCGCGAGACTGCGATGACCCGCGCAATGATCTGAAAACAATTTTCGCATCAAGTGCCACGACGGCGATGCCAAGGGGTACCATCCAAAAGCCCAGAACGGGCAGGAAGCCAAGACCGCCACCTGCGATGAGAACCAGTCCGATGATCGTGCGCAGGCCGGTCGGCACATTGTATTCGACATAAAGGAGGGCCTTGGACCAAGTTTGCCGAAGTTTCCCGGATTTGCTCATTTTATCATTTTGGCGATTTATTCGCCCCGTGGCGACATTTGTCACAAAAGGTAACGACCAAGACTGTATTTATGATTTCATGGCACCGTTTGAAAGTGTCTTTCGATCCGTCACCGCCCCAATGCACCGGACCCGTTCGCGGTGCGCGAGCGAAAATTGCGTCTCGACTGTTGGATTGAAGGCTCAAGGCAGACATGTCACGCTTTCGGACGGCCGGTACGCCTACAGCTCATTTACCGGACTTCGACGGCCAGAACGGCAACGCAGTCGCCCGCCTGGATCAGTCCCGGGTGATGTCTTGCTGCCAGGAGGCCGGGACGATTTGCCCGGATTTGTTCGGGGGGACGGCCGAGATGATTGACATCCCATATCTCTGCTATCAGGTCTCCCGTTTCCAAATGCTGGCCCATCGCGATCTTGTAGTCGAGCAGTCCGCCGAACGTGACAAAGTGAAAGCAAGCATCGTCCGGCTGTGTCAGAAGAACGGTGCCATGCACCTCTGGCGCACCGTCCAGAATACCGGCATGGATCAGCAGGTTGCGTGCGCCCTTCCTGGCGATCGCGACGGTTTCCGGGCGTGCCGTGCCGCCGCCGCCAAGTTCGGTCGTCACAAAGGTTTTGCCCTGCCGTTCGGCCGCATCATCATACATGCCCAGAGCGTCGATTTCCCGCATCTCCATGCTGTAGGGCGCGTCGAAGGCATCCCGGGCGGCGCGGCATCTCGCCTCCTGCTCCTTGTCATCAAGCACATGCGAGGCCGCGAAAGGCAGGAAATCCAGCGTTTTGCCGCCTGAATGGAAGTCCAGCACCAAATCGGCCATGGGCAGGAGCGTGCGTTGAAAGTAGTCGGCGATTTTTTCGGTGGGTGTCCCATCCGGCTTGCCGGGAAACAGCCGGTTCATATTGCCCTGATCGAGTGGCGATACACGCGTGCCTGTCAGAAACGCCGGGTGATTCATGGAGGGAATGATGATGACCGTTCCGCTCAACTCCTCCGGCTTCAGCGTCCGGGCGAGCGCGTGCAGGGCCAGAGGCCCTTCGTATTCATCGCCGTGGTTGCCGCCGGTAAACAGCGCACGCGGACCTGTGCCGTTGCGGATCACCGAGACCGGGATCAGGACCGACCCCCACGCGCTGTCATTGCGGCTGTAGGGCAGTCGCAGATGTCCGTGCTGAATGCCATCGCGATCAAAATCGACGGTCGGGGTGATTGGATTGTCCCGCATCTCTCAGTCCTTGATCACCAGCGCGCGGGGTGTGCGGCAAAAGCATTCGGCCCCCTGTTCAGTGATAAGGATCGGCTCGGTTATTTCCAGCCCGCCGTCATCCAGCCAGAGGGCCGGCATGAAATGAAAGGTCATTCCGGCCTGAAGAATGGTCGTATCGCCCTTTCGGAAGGACATGGTGCGCTCGCCCCAGTCGGGGGGATAGGACAAACCGATGGCATAGCCGCAGCGGCTGTCCTTCTCGAAACCCAGACGGTTCAACGTGCCATTGAAAGCTGCCGCGATCTCCTCGCACCGGTTGCCGGGTCTTGCCTGTTCCAGACCGGCGTCGACCGCCTCGAGCACGGCTTTCTCCGCATCGAGGTATTTCTGTGGTGGGGTTCCAAGGAATAGCGTGCGCGATTGCGGGCACTGGTAGCGCCTGTACGCCCCAGCGATTTCGAAGAACGTGCTCTCGCCGGGACGCAACGGGCTGTCGTCCCACGTCAGGTGCGGGGCGGTTGCATCCATCCCGGAGGGCGCCATCGGCACGATGGCGGGGTAATCGCCCCAGTGGCCCTCCGCGCCTGCCACCGAGGCGTGGTAGATGTCGGCGATCAGATCGTTCTTGCGCATCCCCGGTTCGGCGCGCTCTCGGATGACGTCATGCATCCGCTCGACGATCCGGGCGGCGCGCCGCATGTAGGTGATCTCTGTCTCCGATTTGACAGCGCGCTGCCAGTTCACCAGACCGGTGGCATCGACGAACCGCGCTTTTGGCAGATGGGTGCGCAGGCTCTCGTAAGCGGCTGCGGTGAAATAGTAGTTGTCCATTTCCACGCCGATTCTTGCCGCCTCGAAGCCCCGCGACGCAAGCACTTTGCACAGGTTTTCCATGGGGTGTTT
>JASFFN010000123.1:0-5872 GCA_050124275.1 Roseobacter sp.
CTGCCGAAATCCCCGGCCGATACCGTTTCGTAGTCCATTGTCTGCTCTCCCGTATTGCACATCGCATCATCCCGTGGCACGGAAGGCTATGACGCATGGTTCATTCCTATCCTGGCCCGACACCGCAGCCGATCTGATTGCCGTCGCAACCGGCAGACAGCCCGCGGACATGATCATCAGGAGCGGACGGTGGGTCAATGTCCATACCCGTGAAATTCTGGAGGGGTACGACATCGCGATCGTGCGGGGCCGGATCGCCTGCGTCGTTCCAGATGCCACCAACTCCAGTGGCCCCGACACGCAGATCATTGACGCAAACGGACGCTACATGATCCCTGGCCTTTGCGACGGGCACATGCACATCGAGTCCGGTATGCTGACACCTGCGGAATTTGCCCGCGCGGTGATCCCGCATGGCACGACATCGATGTTCACCGACCCGCATGAGATCGCCAACGTTCTGGGCCTTGAAGGCGTGCGGATGATGCATGACGAGGCCTTGCTGCAACCGGTGAACATCTTCACGCAGATGCCGTCCTGCGCTCCGTCCGCGCCGGGCATGGAGACGACGGGTTTTGAGATAACCGCCGAAGACGTGGCCGAAGCGATGCAGTGGCCAGGCATTATCGGCCTTGGCGAGATGATGAACTTTCCGGGCGTTTCCAACGCCGACCCCAAGATGCTGGCGGAAATCGCCGCGACCCAGCGCGCCGGAAAAACCGTCGGCGGGCATTACGCCTCCCCTGATCTGGGTCCGGCCTTCGCGGGCTACGTGGCGGGCGGGCCTGCCGACGACCACGAAGGAACCTGCGAGGAGGATGCCGTTGCCCGCATGCGGCAGGGCATGCGGTCGATGATCCGGCTGGGGTCCGCATGGTACGACGTGGAAAACCAGATTACCGCGATCACTGAAAAAGGCCTTGATCCGCGCAACATGATCCTGTGCACCGATGACTGCCATTCCGGTACACTGGTCAATGACGGCCATATGAACCGCGTTGTCCGGCATGCCATCGACTGCGGCTGTGATCCGGTCGTGGCCCTGCAAATGGCCACGATAAACACCGCGACGCATTTCGGGCTGGAGCGGGAAATCGGCTCGCTCGCGCCGGGCCGCCGGGCCGATGTGATCCTGACGTCTGATCTGCGCACACTGCCCATCGAAACCGTCATTGCGCGCGGCAAGATCGTGGCCGAGAACGGCACGTGCCTGGTGGATTGTCCGCACTACGACTGGCCGGACCGCGCCCGAAACACTGTCCACATGGGCAAGGCACTGACTGCCGGGGATTTTACCATCGAGGCACCGCACGGAGCGAACGCCGTCACCGCGAACGTGATCGGCATCGTCGAAAATCAGGCACCGACAAAAGCGCTCAAGTTCGAACTCCCGGTCACGGAAGGCCGTGTGCAGGCAACCGGGGATGTGGCGCAGATTGCGCTCGTTGAACGACACCGCGCCACCGGATCGGTCCAGAATGCTTTCGTGTCCGGCTTTGGCTATCAGGGCCGCATGGCGATGGCGTCGACCGTGGCGCACGACAGCCATCACATGATCGTCGTCGGAACAGACCGCGCGCAGATGGCACTGGCAGCAAATCGCCTGCGCGAGGTGGGCGGCGGGATCGTCATCTTCAGGGAAAACGAAGAGATCGCACTGGTGGAGCTTCCCATCGCCGGGCTGATGTCGGACAGACCGGCTGCCGAAGTCGCAAGAAAGGCCGATCGAATGGTGCAGGCCATGCGCGACTGCGGATGCACCCTGAACAACGCCTATATGCAGCATTCCCTGCTGGCACTCGTGGTGATCCCCGAACTGCGTATCTCCGATCTCGGCCTCGTGGATGTGCGTACCTTTGAATTCATGCCCGTTGTCGAGACCCACGGGTGAACCAGATGCTGACACCGGAACAGGCGCCGGCCGAACTCTTTGACGATGCCAAGGCCGCGGTTGCGCGGCTGGAGGCGCTTTACGCCGAGGCCACCACATTCTTGCGCGATCATTTCATTCGGGCGATGCGCGAAGGAGCACCGGATGCCCGGGTGCGCGCTTATTATCCGGAGGTTGTCTTTGAAACGGCGACCTATGCGCGTGTCGACACACGCCTGTCCTTCGGTCACGTGTCCGCCCCGGGATGTTTCGCCGCCACGATCACCCGACCGGACCTGTTTCGCAGCTATCTGACCCAACAGATCGGATTGCTTATCGAGAACCACGGGCAGCCGGTCAGAGTCGGCGTTTCCGATACCCCCATGCCCGTGCATTTCGCCGTCGCAGGGGATGCCGCGATCACGGTGCCGCAGGAGGGCGCTGCCGCCTTTACGCTGCGCGACGTGTTTGATGTCCCGGATCTCAGCACCACGAACGACGACATCGTCAACGGCACCTTCGAGACCAGAGATGGTATTTTGCCCCTGGCGCCTTTTACCGCACAACGCGTCGACTACTCGCTGGCCCGGCTGTCGCATTACACCGCGACGGATCCGGTTCATTTCCAGAACCACGTGCTCTTCACGAATTATCAGTTCTACGTATCGGAATTCGAAGCCTATGCGCGCGCGCAGCTGAAGGACAAGAACTCGGGCTACACGTCTTTCGTCTCGACCGGCAATGCAGAGATCACCGACGGGGATGCGCCGCTGATCGACAGTGTGAAGAGTCCGCAAATGCCGACCTACCATCTCAAACGCGCGGACGGGTCGGGCATCACGCTGGTGAATATCGGCGTAGGCCCCTCGAACGCGAAAACCGCCACGGACCACATCGCCGTGCTTCGCCCGCACGCCTGGGTGATGGTCGGGCATTGCGCTGGTCTGAGAAACTCGCAAGCGATGGGCGATTTCGTGCTGGCACACGCCTATCTGCGCGAAGACAAGGTACTGGATGACGACCTGCCGGTCTGGGTCCCGATCCCGGCGCTGGCCGAAATCCAGATCGCGCTGGAGAAGGCGGTGGCCAAGGTAACGGAACTGGAAGGCTACGAGTTGAAACGCGTCATGCGCACCGGCACGGTCGCGAGCCTCGACAACCGTAACTGGGAATTGCGCGACCAGTCAGGGCCAGTGCAGCGTCTGAGCCAGTCAAGGGCCATCGCGCTGGATATGGAAAGTGCCACCATCGCGGCGAACGGCTTTCGCTTTCGCGTACCCTACGGCACCCTTTTGTGCGTTTCCGACAAGCCGCTGCACGGCGAGTTGAAGCTGCCCGGCATGGCGTCTGACTTCTACAAAACGCAGGTTTCGCGCCATTTGATGATCGGAATTCACGCCATGGAACAGCTCAGATCAATGCCTTTGGAGCGCATTCACAGCCGGAAATTGCGGTCATTTGAGGAAACGGCCTTCCTCTAACCCCCGATTTCCGGGAAAAACTGCAAAAAAATGCATGATTTTCGCCAATACCAGCTACTAAACGTTGTGTTCTTCCACAACATACGGATAGATTCGCTGCATGAGGCCCTATTCATCGGGCAGCGAAGGAGACTGATATGGCAAAACCAATGACAAAGACCCAACTTGTTGCTGCTCTGGCAGACGAAATGGGCACAGACAAAAAATCCGCAAGTTCTGCTCTGGATGCAGTCTGCGCGCTTATCACCCGTGAGGTATCCGGTGGTGGTGCGGTCACGCTGCCCGGCGTCGGCAAGATCTATTGCCGTGAACGTCCGGAGCGCATGGTGCGCAACCCCGCCACGGGCGAGCAATTCAAGAAAGACGCCGACAAGGTGGTCAAGATGACCATCGCAAAGGCGCTCAAAGACAGCGTGAACGGCTAAGGCCAAAACACGCGAACTCTGATGGGGGTCACCGTTGGGTGGCCCTTTTTTAGTGTAAAGAGATCTCATTGTACCCTCGCCAGAATCCCGTATAGGTCCAATGCAGGTCTGACGACATTTCCGATCACCGGGGCCAACTGATCCGATGGACATACGCGCGATATTGATGGGGCTGGCCTTTGCGCTGATGTGGTCTTCGGCATTTACCTCGGCGCGGATCATCGTGGCTGACGCCTCTCCGCTGGCAGCTCTCACCGTGCGGTTCCTGATTTCGGGGCTGCTCGGTGTCGCCATCGCGCGCGCGCTCGGGCAGTCATGGCACCTGACGCGGGCGCAATGGCGTGCCACGATCGTTTTCGGCGTTTTGCAGAACGCTGTTTATCTGGGCCTGAATTTCGTTGCCATGCAAACCATAGAGGCATCCGTTGCCGCAATCATCGCCTCGACCATGCCGCTGCTGGTGGCACTGGCGGCCTGGGTGTTGCTGGGCGAGCGGTTGCGGCCCATGGGCATCATAGGTCTGATCGCGGGCTTGATCGGTGTCGCGCTCATCATGGGCGCGCGCATCTCGGGCGGCAGTGATCCCTATGGTCTCTTGCTCTGCGGTATTGGTGTCCTTGCCCTGACGATCGCGACCCTTTCGGTGCGGGGCGCCACCTCTGGCGGAAACTTCCTGATGATCGTCGGACTGCAGATGCTGGCCGGGTGCATCGTGCTGGCCATAGCCACTGTATTGTTCGAAACACCACGGGTCACGCCAAGCTGGCCATTGCTGGCCGCTTTTGTCTACACCACGCTGGTTCCGGGATTGGCGGCAACTTTCGTCTGGTTCTGGCTGGTCAACCGTATCGGTGCGACGCGGGCGGCCACCTTCCACTTTCTCAATCCGTTCTTCGGCGTCGCCATTGCCGCGCTGCTGCTGGGCGAACCGCTCGGGTCACGCGATCTGCTGGGCGTTGCTGTCATCACAGCAGGGATCCTCGCCGTGCAGCTTTCACGCCAACGCGGCAGATGACGCGCCTTTGCCTGTGCGAATGGCGGTCATGTCCGCGCGGCCGCAGACGGTTGCGGCACAAGGGCGGCTACCGCTGAGCTTTGGTGAACGTCGCAATCAGGGCGGTATCACCCGCATGCGCGGGATCAGCGGCGGCTCCGTAAATAGGGAGTTCGACGGTCTGGAATCCGTCGATCCGGTCCGCGTAGCTCTGGAACTTCCCGGAAAAGCCCCGGTCTTCGAAATGCTCCGTTTTTTTATGGTGAGAACGAACAGCGCGCCGGGAGCCGCAACCCGCAGCAATTCGTCCAGTGCCTCGGGCCCGACATGCCCATGCGTGAAGGTGCCGCAACTGGTCACCGCTTTGTACGCGCAATCGGGGATCGGCAGCGCCCGCGTGAGGTCGGCGACGATGGTCTTGCGGTACAGGCCTTTCGAGCGCGCGACCTCGAGCATTTCGGGGGAAATATCCAAGGCATCAATCTCCGGATGCCCGGCGCCTACGATCGCGGCGGCGACAAGTCCCGTGCCGGCGCCCGCATCCAGCACCGGGCCCTGACCCTTCAGTTCGCGAAAAAGGCGCGCCACATGACCCGGCATCAGAAAATCCATCGCCTCGGCAAAACCGCTGTCGTACGTTTGCGCCCACGCGTCGTATAGCGCCCGGTTTTCCTCGGGCGTCTGCACCTTATAGGCATTGTCGACGTTCAGTTTCTTGTCGCCCATGGCAGCTCGCTCCCGCGCGCAGCCTAGCTCTTTCCGCCCCCGGCAAGCAATTCTTCTATCGCACCGGTGATCTCGGGCGACTGAGGTTTCGTGCTTGACCCCCAGGTGCCGACCACCGCGCCATCGGGTCCGATCAGGACCTTGTTGAAGTTCCAGCGCGGCGTGAAACCGCTTTGTGCGCGCAGATGGGCGTAGAAGGGGTGCGCCTCGCTGCCTTTCACGCGGGTGATGTCGGCCATCGGCATATCGAGGCCGTAGTTGATCTCGCAGAACTCTTTCACCTCTTCAGCGCTGTCGAGCTCCTGGTTGAAATCATCGGAGGGCACCGCGAAAACGACCAGCCCCCGATCGCGGTATTGGTCATACAACGCCTGCA
>JASFFN010000124.1:0-5870 GCA_050124275.1 Roseobacter sp.
TGGCTGGATAGATGAAAAACCAAAGGTAGAGGCCGCTTTTCAGCAGCCTCTACAAACATTTTTCGTGAAAGCTTCAGTTCGCCTGCCGCCTCAGAAAGGCCGGGATTTCGATCCGTTCCTGATCCGGGTCGTCTTGATCCTTCGGTACCGGCGCTGGTGTCCGCCCGCGCTGTGGCATCTGGGGCTGCTGTCTCGAAGCTGCCGCGTGGCTGCCTTCACCATGCCCGGTCATTCGATTGATAAGCGAATTGATCCCGAAGCGTGGACGTTCCTCCTGTGAAAGAGACGGCGCCGCCGCAGCAGGTCGATGCTGGCTACCGGGGACCGATTTTTCCGCCGCCGCTCGCAGGCGGGCCATTGCCTCCGGCGAAGGCGTTCCGGGCGCTCGCCGCGCCGGGGCGACTTCTTCGAGGGGCTCACGCGCTTCTTCATCCCGGCTGGGCTCGAATGCCGCCACCTGCGGCTGGTACGCCGGGGCCGGCAGATCATCGGCGCTGTCGTCTTCATCAAAGATAGCTTCCGCCATGTCTTCGGCTGCGGCACGCTCGGCATCAAGGTCGCCAAACAGCGACGGCTCCGACTGCGCCGCACGTGCGACCGCCGCCACTTCTTCCATGTCAGGCTCAGAGGACTCCTCGTAGTCCTGCTCCGCAGACGCGTCCACCGATGCGGGACGAAGGGGTTCCGACATGGAGCGGCGTGGGACCGGAACATCGGTGTTCACATCCACCGCATCGATACCCGTCGCCACGACGCTGACCCGCATGATGCCGCCCATGGCGGTATCCAACGTGGACCCGACAATGATGTTCGCATCCGGATCGACCTCTTCGCGAATGCGGTTGGCCGCCTCGTCAAGTTCAAAGAGCGTGAGATCTTCCCCGCCGGTGATGTTGATCAACACGCCCTTGGCGCCACGCAGGGAGATTTCGTCAAGCAACGGGTTTGCAATCGCTTTCTCGGCGGCCTGAATGGCGCGGTCTTCTCCGTCGGCCTCACCGGTGCCCATCATCGCCTTGCCCATCTCGTCCATCACGGCGCGCACGTCCGCAAAATCAAGGTTGATGAGACCTGGCCGCACCATAAGATCGGTCACGCCCTTGACACCCTGATACAGAACATCGTCGGCCATCGAAAAGGCTTCGGTGAAAGTCGTCTTTTCATTGGCCAGCCGAAACAGGTTCTGGTTGGGGATTATGATGAGCGTGTCGACGACCTTCTGGAGCGCTTCGACACCCTCTTCGGCCTGACGCATACGTTTTGCGCCTTCGAACTGGAACGGTTTGGTGACGACGCCAACCGTCAGAACACCCAGTTCGCGCGCTGCCTGAGCGATAATCGGCGCAGCACCGGTACCGGTGCCACCGCCCATGCCCGCTGTGATAAAGCACATGTGCGCGCCCGCGAGATGATCGACAATCTCCTCAATGCTTTCCTCCGCAGCGGCGGCGCCGACCGAGGCACGGGCACCGGCGCCCAAACCTTCGGTCACTTTCACACCGAGTTGCACGCGATTGTCCGAGCGCGTCTGCTGCAATGCCTGCGCGTCGGTATTCGCCACGACGAAATCGACACCGTCCAGCGACTTCTCGATCATGTTGTTAACGGCATTTCCACCGGCACCGCCGACACCAAAAACGGTGATCCGAGGTTTCAACTCTGCCTGTCCCGGCATCGAAAGAGTAAGGGTCATATTAAATCCGCCTGTTATTCAGCCCCGCCTTCGCAGGTGTTTTGACTGCCAATCCTGCATTAACTTACCTCGGGATGGACGCAGGGTCACGCAAAAAACGCAAAATCGCCACAAAATGTGGGGACATCTTTCGGCATCATTACCTGTATCTTGCTCACTCGGCAAGATGTTGCGGCAAAATGCGCGCATACTACAGGCCACGCCGGACTCATCCGTTCCGGCCGACCTGTCAGGGCCATAACAATTCATTTTTTCGGCGACTGACTGCTCGGTCTGCCTGTTTTCTCATTGCGCCCAGCTTAAGCGATTCGATTGATCCTTGCCACTATTTACCAGTTGTCGCGGAACCACTTGACGGCGCGCTTGAGCGATCGCTGCGGGTAGCTGTCGATCGGGATGTCAAAGTCCCACCACTCATCCTGCGGATGCGCGGCAAACAGAGACAAACCGACGACGGACGCAAAGGCGGGGCCTGTGGCAACCTGCGGCAGGCCATGGACACGCAACGGTCGGCCTAGGCGCACCTGCTGGCCCAGTATCCGGCTGGCCAGCCCATCAAGTCCGGGGATCTGGCTGCCGCCGCCGGTCAACACAATCTGCTGGCTTGGCAGGTGGTCAAATCCGGCAGCGTCAAGCCGCGCGCGGACTTCCTCCAGGATTTCCTCGACCCGAGGCCGCATGATACCGATCACCTCCGCACGGCTGGCCGTTCGCCGGTCGTGTTCGAAATCGCCGGTCTCACCGCCGATCTCGATCATTTCGCGGTCGTCTATGCCTGTCGCATGCACGCCCCCGTAAAAGGTTTTAATCCGTTCGGCCGTTGCTGCGGGAATTTGCAGCCCCATCGAGATATCCCCGGTAATGTGTTCGCCACCCATGCGCACGGTGTCGGCAAAAATCATGTGTCTTTTGATGAAAATCGAGACGGCTGTGGTTCCGCCACCCAGATCCACACAGGCCGCGCCCAATTCCTGCTCGTCCTCGACCAGCGCGGAGATGCCGCTGACGTAGGCTGACGAGGCAACACCGGCAAGCTCCAGATCGCAGCGTTTGATGCAATGCGCCAGATGCTGCACGGCGGCGCCGTCTACCGTAAGCATGTGCATATCGACCGAAAGGCTGTTGCCCAGTTGTCCGCGCGGATCGATAAGACCGGACCTATGATCGAGCGCGAAATTGACCGGTTGCGCATGAAGCACTTCGCGTCCCGCGCCATAATCCGGAATATCGCAAGCCGCCATCACGCGCGCCACGTCCTCCTCGCGCACTGCAGCGCCGTCGAGCGGAATTTGCGCATCGAGCCCGTAGGACCGCGGTTCGGCACCCGCAAAGCAGGCGATGACGTGATCCACGCGAATGCCGGCCATTTTCTGCGCGCCCTGCAAGGCCGTTCGAATGGCGCGTTCGGTTTCGGGCATGGCGCTGATTTCGCCGAATTTCACGCCCCGAGACCGGGTCGTGGAGGCTCCGATCACCCGAAACGCGGACTGTCCGGCCAGAGAACCGATTTCGCCTTCCTCTCCGAGCCTCGCATCCCCATCAAACCGCAGCACCAGACATGAAATCTTTGTTGTGCCAACATCGAGGATAGCCACCACGCCACGCTGCATCGCGGCTTTGCGCATGTTTCGCATCTGACGCTGGTTTTCATACAAGTCATTCATTCGTTATTGCCCCGAAGCCTGTCGTACATCCCACCACATTTCCGTCGCAAATTCGCTCATCTGAACGGTTGGCCGCGTCCCGAGACGCAAATCCACCCGCTTGACGTCACGTCCCAGAATGTCCTGCGCGCCATCCAGTGCGATGATCCGCTCAAGCGCCTGAACAGCGTTCTTTTCCGGCAGCAGGATACGCTGGTTGCGATCGAGCACGATATCCCAGCGCCGCTCGCCCATGCGTACGAGCCCGCGCAAACGCGCGCCAAGCGGGGTCAGTGCGCGGTAGAGCGCCAGTGCCTCGGCGACATGGTCCGCGGCACCTTCGCCCGCGATAAGAGGCAAGTCGGGGCGGTCCATCCGATGATTCAACCGCGCCACATGCGCGCCATCCGCATCGACCAGCGCCAGCCCCTTGCGATGGCGCCAGATCACGACAGGGATCCGCGGTTCGACGTCGATCTGGAGCACGCCGCCCGGGCGGATACGGACAGTGGCTGATTTGACCGGATCAAGTGCGACGACCTTGTCCCTGACCTGTCCAAGATCCAGATCGAAAGAGCTTAGCGGAAAATTGAGCGGCACCTCCGCGCGGATGTTTTCCGCAAGCTCCGCTTGCGCGCCGTCAATGGCCATGAGGTGCACCATGAATTCGGGGCGCGTCTGAAAATGCGCACGCGCTTCCGCGAAAGTCTCGGTGATAACGCTTCGCCGCTCCACATCCGATAGCCACCAGCTGCTCGCTGCAAACGCGAGGGAAAATGGAATGCCGATACGCAGAAAGAGCAAAAACGCAGGGGTGAGCATCAGGCGTTCGATCCGCCACGCCCATCGCGAGGGCGCCGGATCGCTGACGCGCGACTTCGGATCTTTGCGGATCAGCGATCGCATGAGGCATCCTCCACCATCCAGGCGCAGAGTTTTCCAAACGGCATGCCTGTCGCCGCCGCCTGCTCCGGGGACAAAGAGGTGGCGGTCATCCCCGGTTGCGTATTCGTCTCCAGCAGGATGAGACCCGCCGCGCCCTTGCTTTCGTCCCAGCGGAAATCGGTACGGCTCACGCCTCGGCAGCCAAGCGCATGATGCGCGCGCAGTGCGTAATCCATGCACAGATCGAATATGTCGGCCGGAAGGTCAGCAGGCACCACATGTTTTGATCCACCGGGCTTGTACTTGGCATCGTAGTCGTACCACCCGTCCGTGATGATGTCCGTGACCGTCAGGGCCCGGTCTCCAACCACGGTCGTGGTCAACTCGCGGCCCGGCACGAAGGCCTCGACCATGACCTCTTCTGGCATGTCGTCCGCGAGTTGCGGCGGGCCGTTTGCCGAGTCGTGGACGAGATAGACGCCGACGGAAGAGCCTTCGTTGTTGGGTTTCACGACATAAGGTGGCTGCATGACGTGCCGCATCCGCACCTCGCCGGCTTTCGCGATGACACTGGGGACGACCGGCAGCCCGGCTGATACAAACGCCTCCTTGCTGCGCTGCTTGTCCATCGCGAGCGATGACGCCAGAACGCCCGAGTGTGAGTAGGGAATACCCATCCACTCCAGCAGGCCCTGAACGCAACCGTCTTCGCCCCAGCGGCCATGCAAACAATTCAGAACACAGTCCGGTTCGATTTCGGCAAGACGCAGACACAGGTCGCGGCCCGCATCGACCTCGATCACGTCATATCCTTCGTCCCGCAGCGCGGCAGCACAGGCTTTTCCCGTAGACAGCGATACTTCGCGCTCAGACGAAGGTCCGCCCATCAATACTGCCACTTTCGGGGGTGTCCTGCTCGACTGACCCACCTTGGTGCCTCTGGTGTGGGCCCTTTGCGGGCCCCATTTCGTTTGTTGTCGCCCGGCTTTTGCGCCGGTTCACCGTCAATTAGTTGCGAATTCGAGATAACTTCTGGTTAACGGGAACCTGATTTTTCGCCGATCCGCATGATCTCCCACTCTAGCGTGATCCCGCTGGAATCGTAAACCTTTTTTCTTACGTCTTCTCCAAGACACTCCAGATCTTCCGCAGTGGCACCGCCTGCGTTTATCAGGAAGTTGGAATGCTTTTCGCTCATCTGCGCACCGCCGCGCCGCGCACCGCGCATCCCCGCGTCGTCGATGACTTTCCATGCCTTCAAATCGTGCACGTCATCCGCCTCTCCGGTCGAGGAGAAACCCGCGGGATTGCGAAACGTGGAACCGGCGCTGCGCTCTCTGGTCGGTTGTGTGGCATCGCGCTTGGCGAGTTGTTCCGCCATGCGGGCGTGCAATGCCTCGGGAGACCCTGACGGCGCGGAAAATTTGGCTTTCGTGATGACCCAATCCGGCGGCAAGCGGCTCTGGCGATACTCCAACTGCAGATCTTCCGGTTTCAGCAGTCGCACAGAGCCATCCCGCGTCACAACCTCGACCTCGACGAGAACATCCTTGACGTAGGTGCCATAGCAACCCGCGTTCATGCGCACGGCGCCTCCGATGCTGCCGGGGATCGTGCGCAGAAAAGTCAGGTCGAGCCCGGCATCCGCC
>JASFFN010000125.1:0-5839 GCA_050124275.1 Roseobacter sp.
CAAGACCACATCTGGCACGTTCACGCCTTTGCGGTTTGAAATGACGCCGCCTGCGATCACCGTACAGTTGGCATGGCTCGCACTGCAGTCGTCGACTCGCAGGCGGATTTTGCCATCGTTCACCAATAGCGTCGCACCGGGCTCGAGTGCTGCGAATATTTCAGGATGTGGCAACTGCACGCGATCCGAGTCTCCGGGCGCGTCCTCCAGATCAAACCGAAAGCGCGCGCCTTCTGCCAGCGTTTCTCCGTCGTCTCTGGCAAAAACGCCTACCCGAAGCTTGGGCCCCTGCAAATCCGCCAGGATGCAAATGCTGCCGCCCGTGTCCTCTTCGATCTGGCGAATGATGGCATGCCGCTGTTTTATCTCGTGATGGCTTCCGTGGCTCATGTTCAGACGGAAGACGTCGGCTCCGGCTTCGTGCAAGGCACGGATGGTCTCGTAGTCGCTGGAAGCCGGACCCAGCGTGGCAACGATTTTAACATTTCGATGGCGTCTCATAATCGGTGTGCCCTTTTCATATATGTTATCGCTAACACAGCACTGCGCCGGTTGTACAGCCTGCGCCTAGCTGTGTCTTACTTCACGATTTAGACCGGGCATTTAACTCCCTGATGACATGTCTCGCATGCCAGATGCAACGGTTGACAGACGGCCAGGCAGAGCCAATCTGAAGCGTAATGATCTGAAGGAGTAACCCGATGCCGTCTCAAACCGAGATTGAACTGCAGGCCGCCGCTTTCCGCCGATTGCAAAAGCACCTCATGGAAGACCGCACGGACGTGCAGAACATCGACATGATGAATCTGGCTGGCTTTTGCAGGAATTGCCTGTCGCGATGGTACCAGGAAGCAGCGAACGCAAAAGGCATAAAGATGAGCAAGGATGAAGCGCGCGAGCTTTTCTACGGCATGACCATGGCCGAATGGAAAGACAAGTACCAGACAGACGCCAGCGCTGAAAAACAGAAGGCGTTTCAAAAGGCTTTCGAGGAAAATGTAAAAGAATCGTGAAAACAGGGGATAACCGACCACATTCTTTGCGCATTTGACACATTTTTGCCAGATTTTGCGGTCACGCTTCTGGCGTTCGGCTGGGGGCGCTTAACGAGTACCAGTTGTGACGAAACATTTCGACGAGTTGCCAGTAAAGGCATCTGATCGGTTTAATTGCGTCGACAGGGTTGCGACGCGCATTTTTGACCAGATGCCGCCGATGAGTGATGACGAGGCGGATGTGTTTGAATCCGCCGGGTTCGCGCCGGCGTTGCGCGACGCCAGCGCTATGGGTCGTGATGCGCCAACCCGCATCGATAACCGCGACACGCCTTCGGTCATCGTCCGTACCGAAAAGTTGCTGAAATCCTTTCTTTTGGCGTTGGACGACGGCGAGTTGTTTCCGCGCGCTTCCGCTGCGCCATCAAGCAATGAAATGAACGCGACGGTATATCGGGCCCCCGACTTTGCCAAATCGCCCGACATCAGCTTTCATGCCGCGAACCGGCGCGCTCAATTGCCCAGCGGGATCGAAATACTTCAGGGAAAACCAGCCGGACCAGTCGAAGAGAGCACGCTGTCTTCAATACGCGCGATGATAAATGAACAGCAGCAGGAGCAAGCGGCCGTCAAACTGGCCGAAAAACGCGAATTCAATCGTCGCGCCCTTCCCCCGCTGGCGTCACAAGACTTTTTCGATGTGCCAGCTTTTGCCGACGAGGCCGAAGAACCAACGCTCCGGAGCAAATGCATTGCAAAACTGAACCGCGCTTTCAGGGGGGAGTATTTCCTGACGTTTACACTCTCGGGCTGGAGCACCCTGGCATTGATGGTTTTCATCGACCCCGGCCTGTCGACAGCGCTATGCTTTTTCAGCCTTTTCCTGCTCTTCGTATCTTACTGCCTGATGTCGGGGAAAAGCGCTTGAGATATCGTCAGCATGCCTTTGGCATTTTTCGCGTTGAAGCTCTATCGACAGATGACGAGATCCTCCAGGTCTTTCCCGATCGTCAGAACATGTAGAGACACAACCAGTCGGCCGTCAGGGCCGGCTTTTCCGCCCCCTCGATTTCGATGGACACAGCAAAGCGGAGCATCCAGTTTTCGCCGCGGGGCGACGCCTCTATCAGTCTGAAGTGGCCCCGGATGCGGGCGTCGCCCGGAACCGGTGCAATAAATCGAATCCGGTCAAAGCCATAATTGATCGAGGCGGTTTCGCCCTCCAGTTTCGGCAAAACCTGATAGGACATCACCGAAAGCATCGACAGCGTCAGAAATCCGTGCGCGACAGTCCCGCCGAAGCCTGCCCCGCGTCCCGCATCAGGGTCAAGATGGATCGGTTGCCAGTCCTCCGTGAGGTCAGCAAAGGCATTGATCCGCGCCTGCGAGAGATCGACCCATTCAGACGTCCCAAGGCTCGTTCCCACGGCGTCGCGCAGTGCGTCCCGCGCAAGACGTCTGGTGCTACCGGTCAAATCGCAGCTTTCAGGCTTTCTTCGATATAGATTTCCCGCAGTCGCGGCGCCACACGGCCGGGCGTGCCGTCTCCAAGGCGGACCCCGTCAATCTCGACCACCGGCATCACAAAGGTGCTGGCCGACGTGATGAAAGCCTCGTCGGCCTCCTTGGCCTCGTCGATGGTAAAGTTGCGCTCTTCGACTTCCATCTGCGCCTCCCGCGCATAGCGCAGAACCGCCGCCCTGGTAATCCCGTGCAGGATATCATGGCTCAGCGCGCGGGTGATGATCTTGTTGCCCTTCACGATATAGGCATTGTTCGACGTACCCTCTGTCACATAGCCGTCTTCAATCATCCACGCATCATCCGCGCCGGCCTTTCTGGCCATCATCTTGCCCATGCTGGGGTAGAGCAGCTGCACCGTCTTGATGTCGCGACGCCCCCAGCGGATGTCTTCTATGCTGATGACCTTCATGCCCTTTTTGGCTGCCGGGCTATCGGCCAGCCCCGGCTTGTTCTGGGTGAAGAGCACGATTGTGGGCGCTGTGGTCTCCGGGTCGGGAAAGACGAAATCCCTGTCCCCCGGCGCGCCGCGCGTGATCTGCAGATAGATCATGCCTTCTTCGATGCCGTTCCGGCGCACGAGTTCGCGATGCACCTCCAGCAGATCCTCGCTGGAAATGGGGTTGCGCATCTCCAGCGCGTCGAGAGAGCGTTGCAGACGCACCGCATGCCCTTCGAAATCAATCAGTTTCCCGTCCAGAACCGAGGTCACCTCGTAGACACCGTCGGCCATGAGGAAGCCTCGGTCGAAGATCGATACATGCGCATCGGTCTCGGGCAGGTACGCGCCGTTCAGGTATACAGTTCTGGTCATGTCATTTTCCTTTTGCGTTGTTTGTCCCGCCGTTTGCGCCTAGCGTCAAGAGCGCGTCCAGGCCACATGTCGGACCGACTGTTGCAATTTTCAGGCGAACGCCGTGCCCTCGACCTATCTCTCTGACCATAAAGCACCAATGGGCTGGCAAGAGGTCGGCAGCGGCGAAAAGACACTGATCTGGCTGCCGGGCATCGGCTTTCCGGCCGCCGGCTTCGCTGTGCACATCCTCCAGTCGACCGGTCACGATCTTATGCTGACCGACCCGCATGGCTTTGCAAAGCGCCTTGCCGGGATTCTAGCCCCATAGCGCAGGTTCAGGCGGGTGCACGCCTCTGTTGTCGAAGAGCAGCGGTGTGGCGCGATCTTCGGCCAGAAGCAACGGCCCGTCCAGATCGGTAACGCGGGCGCCCTGTGCCACAAGCGTCGCCGGCGCCATGGCGAGGCTTGAGCCGACCATGCAACCGACCATGATGCCGTAGCCCAGTGCAAGCCCTTCGTTCCGCAAAGCCAGCGCTTCGGTCAAGCCACCGGTTTTGTCGAGCTTGATGTTGATGACGTCGTACTTGCCTTTCAAAGCCGGCAGGCTTTGCCTGTCGTGACAGCTTTCGTCGGCACAGACCGGCACCGGACGCGCCATGCCGAGCAGCGAGTCGTCATCGCCGGCCGGCAAGGGCTGCTCCACCATTTCGACGCCAAGGCGCATCAGATGGGGCGCCAGATCAGCGTAGACCTCCGCCGACCAGCCTTCATTCGCATCGACAATGATCCGGGACGCCGGGGCCCCCGCGCGGACCGCTTCCAGTCGCGGCATGTCGTCCGGCGTTCCCAGCTTGATCTTGAGAAGCGGCCTGTGGGCATTGTCCGCCGCCTGTTTTTTCATCTGCTCCGCTGTGTCGAGCGACAGGGTATAGGCCGTTATCTCGGGCCCGGGCGCCGGTAGACCGGCGAGTTCCCAGACCCGTCTGCCGGCTCGCTTCGCCTCCAGATCCCAGAGGGCGCAATCAACCGCATTGCGCGCCGCCCCGGCCGGCAGGAGATCGTAGAGCGCCGCCCTGTCGATAACGTCCGGCAAACTGCCGATCTGGGCCGTGACGCTGTCCAGCGTTTCATGATAGCGCGCATAGGGAACGCATTCTCCCCATCCGGTGTGATCGCCATCTGTGATACGCACGGTCAGAACCCTGGCTTCGGTGCGCGACCCGCGACTGATCGTGAATACCTGCGCGAGCCGGAACACGTCACGGCTGACCTCAATCTTCATCCGAGCCCTCTCTGTGGCGTCAAAACCCCGTGCGGCAGGCAATAGCCCGCCAGCATCAGGTCGTCAAAGTGTCTGCAAGGCCTCGGCAAGCCGGTCGGCGCCATGCCGGAACGGGTCCAGTGTCGGCAGCCCAATGCGCGCTTCCGTATCGGCGCAGTAGGCAAGCGCCTCGTCCTCGCCCATATGCTGCGTGTTGATGGAAACGCCGACGACCTCGCAGGCCGGGTTCACGACCCTCGCCAGTTGCAGCGTGATGTCGCGCACGGATTCGATTGACGGAACCGGATAGTCCGGCAAACCGCGCATGTGCTTGCGGGTGGGCTCGTGGCACAGGATCAGCGCATCCGGTTGCCCGCCATGGATCAACGCCAGCGTCACGCCGGAATAGGACGCGTGGAAGATGCTGCCTTGCCCCTCGATGATGTCCCAGTGATCGGGCTCGTTGTCCGGCGTCAGGTATTCGACCGATCCGGCCATGAAATCGGCGATCACGGCATCCAGCGGGACACCAGACCCGGTGATGAGAATTCCTGTCTGCCCGGTTGCCCGGAAGGTGCTCTTCATGCCGCGTGCGCGCATCGCCGCATCCAGAGCCAACGCGGTGTACATCTTGCCGGCAGAGCAATCCGTCCCCACTGCCAGCACGCGCTTGCCTGTCCGCTTGACACCGTTGGCGATCGGATAGGCAAAGGTCGGAACCCGCACGTCATGCAGCGTGCGCCCGTGCACCTGTGCCGCTGCTACAAGCTCGCCTTCATCGCGCAAAAGGTTGTGCAAGCCACTGGCCAGATCGAAGCCCGCCTCAAGCGCTTTGACCAGAACGGCGCGCCATTCCTTGCTAATGTAGCCACCGCGATTGGCCACGCCGATCACGACGGTTCTGGCGCCTGCCGCCTTTGCCTCGTCGAGCGTCATGTCTCGCAGACCCACATCCGCCTGACAACCGGGCATGCGATACTGCCCGACAGCATTCTCCGGCCGCCAGTCCTTGATCCCCTGCGCCACTTTCGCTGCGAGCTGATCCGGTGCATCACCAAGGAACAGAAGGTAGGGTGTTTCGATCATCGCGTGGCGCCTCCTAAGTTATTCCCGCGCATGTTTCCAGATTCTGGACGCAATGACATCGCAAAGTCACTCGTGTGGCGGCATTCCCCGCAAGATTCTTCTCGATACTGCCGATATCTGCGAAATTTTGTGCAGCCTCTGGTTTTGCGCAAGTTTGAAGTTTCTGCACATGCGAAATGC
>JASFFN010000126.1:0-5836 GCA_050124275.1 Roseobacter sp.
GTCCGGACAGTCGTCGGGGCCGACGCCCAACCGTTCCATCACGCCCGGCCGAAAGCCCTCGATCAGAATGTCGGACTGCGCAATCAGGTCTTTTGCGATGCGCAACCCCTGAGGCGACTTCAGATTGATCGCGATGCTTCTCTTGCCGCGCCGGTTGATGTCCGTTCTCTCAGCGGGCCCGCTTTTCCGGTCGATCACGGTTACCTCGGCGCCCAGGTCGGCAAGAAGCTGTCCTGCCAATGGCGCCGGCCCGATCCCGCTGAATTCAACCACGCGCAAGGTCGACAGGGGGCCGCTCATGGCCGGGCCCTCAAAAGACTTTTGGAATTACAGGAGGTTATCATCCATTTCCCGACACTGCTTGGCCATTCTTGTTCAGATTAGGCAGGTTCCCGGGCTGGTACAATGACTTGAACAAAATCAACGAATGGCACAGGCTTGGTAGTAAGACCAAGATGGCACGTTGAAGAGGAGCCGGTCGCATGCACTTCTTTGAGTCGATAAAGCGATTTACCACGCTGGCTGCCGTGGCGTTTCTCACTATTGTCTGCCTGATCGCCGCGCTGATCTGGAGCGCATGGTTGCTGATCCCGTTCGGCATATTCGCCGCGCTTACCGCGCTCGGGGTGCACGATCTGAGGCAACCGCATCACTCGATCCTGCGCAATTACCCTGTTCTTGGCCACATGCGCTTCCTGTTCGAAGGGATTCGCCCGGAAATCCGGCAATACCTCATCGAGTCGGATCAGGATGAGGAGCCGTTTTCGCGCGACGCCCGGTCTCTGGTCTATCAGCGCGCAAAAGGCGTAGAGGACAAACGCCCCTTCGGCTCGCGTATGCGCGCTTACGATTCCGGCTATGCGTGGATGACGCATTCGGTCAATCCGATCCACATTGACGATACGGATTTCCGGATAACGATTGGCGGTCCGGACTGTAAAAAACCCTATAGCGCGTCCATCTACAATATTTCGGCAATGAGTTTCGGCTCGCTATCCGGCAATGCCATCGAAGCCTTGAACCGGGGCGCAAAGATGGGCGGTTTTGCGCATGACACCGGGGAAGGGTCCGTGAGCCGGTACCATAAAATGGGTGGCGGCGACCTGATATTTCAGGTGGCGTCGGGGTATTTTGGCTGCCGCAATGACGACGGGAGCTTCAATCCCGACAAATTCCGCGAAACTGCCGGTCTCGAACAGATCAAGATGATCGAAATCAAGCTCAGCCAAGGGGCCAAGCCGGGCCATGGCGGCATGTTGCCCGCGGCCAAGATCACGGAAGAAATCGCAGAAGCGCGCGGTATTCCGATGGGGGTGGACTGTGTCTCTCCGGCGGCGCATCCGGCGTTCTCGACGCCGTTGGAACTGATGGATTTCATCGCCGAACTGCGCAGCTTGTCGGAAGGCAAGCCCGTCGGTTTCAAGCTGTGCATCGGCCACCGCCGCGAATTCATGTGCATGGTCAAGGCGATGCTCGAAACCGGCGTTGTCCCTGATTTCATTGTCGTGGACGGCACCGAGGGCGGGACCGGGGCGGCTCCCGTCGAATTTGCCAATCACGTCGGCATGCCGATGGTCGAAGGGCTGACCTTCGTGCACAACACGTTGCGCGGCGCCGGGTTGCGGGGGCGCATCAAGATCGGGGCCGCCGGCAAGGTCGTTTCCGCCTTCGATGTTGCGCGCGCACTGGCTCTGGGGGCGGACTGGTGCAATTCGGCGCGCGGTTTCATGTTCGCGATCGGCTGCATTCAGGCACAAGCCTGCCATACCAATCATTGCCCCGTGGGCGTTGCGACCCAGGACCCGCTGCGCGCGCGCGCGCTGGATGTCGAATCAAAATCGCAGCGGGTCGCCCGCTATCACAAGAACACTTTGAAAGCCTTGGGCGAAATGACAGGTGCGGCGGGCCTGACGCATCCGGGCAACTTCATGCCGCAACACATGATGCTCAGGACGGGCGACAAGAAAATGGCCGAGGCCAGCGAAATCTTCACATATCTTCCCGAAGGTTTCCTGCTGAACAATCAGGAGGACTCCGCCACGATGTCAGACTACCGCCATCGTTGGAATCGTGCGAGAGCGCAGAGCTTTGCCTCACCCGGGTTTTGACCCCCCTTGAGGGATTTTATCTGGTCGGTGCTTTTTTGTCGGCAGTCGGACGGCATCGGTACGGCTGGCCACCATCAGCACAAGCGCGATGAGCGCCAGCCCGCTGGAACCGATTGCGTAAAGCTCAATGGACATGAAACACACCTTCTGTGGACAACCTGTCCTGACAGCTTAGGCGCAGTAGATTTAAAAATCGTAAGTGTTCCTGACGCGCGCACGAATTGGGAAGTTCACGGACAGCCAGTGTTCTCCGGCATCAAATCCGACGTTGACCTCGCCGCCGATCTGCCGGGCAAAGGCGCTGATAAGCTGGGTTCCAAGGCCGGTGCCTTCGCTGCCAGAAGCTCCCGAAGTGGTATTGCCGATCCTGAAACAGGCATTCTCGCCCTCCAACCGGGACAATCGGATGTCCAATCGTGGAGGCCCGCCTTCCGGGGGTTTCCCGAGGTATTTCAGCGCGTTGGTAACGGCTTCTGAAACCAGCAACGTGAGTGGTGCGGCGTCGTCGGCATCCATCTGGATCGAGGCGTAGTTCTGTTCCACCACGACGCCGCGGCTGGCGGACAGCCCCATCGACAAGAGCTGGCCGATGATTTCCTCGATGAGTTTTCCGGCGTCGACGCGGTCCAGGTCCTCGGTCTGGTAGAGGTTTTTGTGTACCGTCGCGAGGCTCAGGATGCGGTCCTGAAGGCGTTTGAGCACGAGTCTTGCATCCTCGGACTGTGCACGCCTGATCTGCATGTTCATGATCGATGAAATCAGCTGAAGATTGTTCTTGACCCGGTGGTGCACTTCTTTCAGCAGAATGTTCTTGTCGCGCAGGCTGTCCTCCAGCGCGGCTTCATCCCGGATGATCGAATCCGCCATCCGGACGAAAGCCTGCTGGATCTCGACCAGTTCGCGCGGCACCCCCTGCCCCAAAGTCGTGCGCGGCATACGACGGTTGTAGGCAAACAGACGCATCTGGCGGCCCAGCTTGCGAATATGCGTCACGGCAAGCCGGTTGAGAGACCAAAAGGCGACGACAAGGCTCGCAAGCCACATGATGACGGGAAGCGACATGCTCAGACCGATCGACTGTCGCAACCCCGGCGCCAGTTCCGCTGGCCGCCAGATACTCATCGCGTAGGCCACATCCGGGACAATCGGCACGACCGCGTAAAGCCGCTCGGATCCGCCGCGATTTCTGTCTTTGAAAACGAATGAACTGGTGCCGACAAGTTCCGAGAGCGTCCTGCCGACCGGCAGTTCTGCTGCGGTAATCTCCATCGCGCGGTCAGAACGCACGATCGAGCCGTTCGCGTTGAACGTCAGCAGGTCAGCGGGCATCCCGCTTAGGGCATCCGTCATTTCTTCCGAGATTGCAGTAAGAGGAACAGACATCGTCATGAACCCGGCGAATCCGTTGCGGGTAAAAAACGGCTGGGACAGCACCAGAACCGGCTCATCACTGATCGTGCCTTCCGGGTTCCACGTGATCTGGCGTCTTGGTGCGTCGACCTCTTCAGCCAGTCCCGGGAAGTTGCTGAAATCAAAACTTCCGCCGGCGGAGGAACAGCGCACGATACCATCCGGAGGCAGATAACCGATGAAAGAGTAAATGCCGGCCGCGCGTCGATATGCTTCAAGAAAGGCAGAGCAGGCAACGGCGTCGCGTGCGTAAAGCTGCGCCAGAGCACTGAGCGCCTCGGCCGCTCCGAACGCCTCCTGAAAGATGGAACGCTCCGCGCTTGCTGCCTGATCGGTCAATGCCAGCAAGGACAATTCCGAATTCGATTCAGCCTGTCGCACAATTTCACGGGTCTGGAAAACCGCAATGAGCCCAAACGGCAACAAAGCCAGCGTCAGAAAAACGAGCATCCGGAATGCAAGACCGCGAAAGATATCGCCGTCGAGAAAGCCGCCCGTCATGTTAAAGAGAGGCCGCTTTCGACGCCGTCAGAACCGACAGGGTGGCGTCGTCGGTCATTTCCAGCGCCTCGTCCCCGTCAAGCTGCATGAGTTTCGCGAGTTTCTCACGGGCGCGCCCGGTCCGGCTTTTGATCGTACCGACCGCGACGCCGCACAACTCGGCAGCCTCCTCGTAAGAAAAACCTGATGCGCCAACAAGCAGGAGCGCTTCGCGTTGCTCATCCGACAACTGGGAAAAGGCGGCCCGGAAGTCGGTCATTTGCAAGCGCCCGTCATGAGCGGGCTTTTCCGCCAGCGCCTCGGTATGCTGTCCGTCCACATCCGCGACCTCGCGCTTGGTTTTCCGGCGTGCGGAGTAATAAGTGTTGCGCAGAATCGTGAACAGCCACGCCCGCATATTCGAGCCCGCTTCGAACTTGTCGAAATTTGTCCAGGCTTTTTCGATGGCGTCCTGCACCATGTCATCCGCTGTTGACTTGTTCCGCGTGAGGCTGATCGCGAATGCACGCATCGCCGGCAAATGTTCGACCAGTTCATCCCTAGCGTCGGTCGTGCTCATTTACACGTGCCTTTGGACCGCTCCTGCTCTTTCAACGCCTCAAGCAGAACGCGAAAACGGTCCGGCACGCCCTCGTCCACGGCTTCCTCGTAGACCCGTTTCAGGTTTTCATCAATGATGTCTTCACACTTACGCTGTGCTTCCGTTCGAGCCATGATGACCAAATTTCCCTGAACCGGTTGAAATTCCCGAGCCTAACTGCAAGTAAACGTCACAACTGACCATATGGTTCCCTTTCGGATGAAAAAAAGGACCTGATCCATGTCAAACAGTCCAGATTCTGTGGACATCAGTGGCGAATTGGCAACACACCTGCCGCATTTGCGGCGCTTTGCACGTGCAATGACCGGGAGCCAGTCCAGCGGAGATAACTTTGCCGCTGCAGCACTCGAAACCATTCTGACCGATACATCGGTGCTTGATGGACTGGATACAAAGACGGGTGTGTTCAGGGTCCTCTACCGCATCTGGTCGAGCGCGGGCGCGCCGGTTGATGATGGCGAAAGCGGGCTGAAAGCGCGCGCGCAACGCCATATGGCAAAGCTGACCGATGATAGTCGCGAGGCCCTCCTCCTGCACACGCTGGAAGGTTTTTCCTTTGAGAACATTGGGGAAATCCTGGGTATTACGCCTGTAGAAGCCGAAGAACTCGTTCAGATCGCGCGTCGCGAAATCGCCGACGCCGTGTCGGGCTCGGTCATGATTATCGAAGACGAAGCCATCATCGCGATGGACCTCGAGAGCATCGTGTCCGAGATGGGCCATCGCGTGACCGGTGTCGCGCGTACCCGCAGCGAAGCTGTCGAGCTTGGCAAGGCGGATGTGCCGGACCTTATTCTGGCTGACATCCAGCTGGCGGATAACTCTTCCGGAATAGATGCCGTGAACGACCTTCTGAGCGAACTGGGCGAACGTCCGGTGATCTTCATAACCGCGTTCCCCGAGCGTCTCTTGACCGGCGCAAAGCATGAACCTGCGTTCCTGATCTCCAAACCCTATGCCGAGGAGCAAGTGATCTCCGCGGTAAGCCAGGCAATGTTCTTCTCGTCGACAGAAACGCTCAAGACTTGACGTGCAACTCCCCGCGCTCAATACGCGGGGAGACTTCTTTAGGAATTGGTTTTGGAAGCGCTCGCGCTCAGCACTTGGAGATCGCGCGCAACATCCAGGCAGCTTTTTCGTGGAAAGCAGCCCGCGCCGTGGCCAGATCTTCCGTCACTGGGTCCGCGGCGTTGTCGGCGATCTTGATGAGCGTGTG
>JASFFN010000127.1:0-5827 GCA_050124275.1 Roseobacter sp.
AAAAGTCATTGGTATCGACCTCGGAACCACCAACAGCTGCGTCGCCATCATGGATGGCTCTCAACCACGCGTCATCGAAAACTCGGAAGGCGCACGCACGACCCCCTCAATCGTCGCATTCACCGAACAAGAGCGCCTTGTCGGGCAGCCGGCCAAGCGGCAGGCGGTCACCAACCCGGAAAATACGATCTTTGGCGTCAAGCGTCTCATCGGTCGCCGGTTTGACGACGCGGACCTTGCCAAAGACAAGAAGAACATGCCGTTCAACGTTATCGACGGCGGCAACGGTGACGCATGGGTCGAAGCCAAGGGTGAGAAGTATTCTCCCTCGCAGATTTCTGCTTTCATTCTCGGAAAGATGAAGGAAACCGCCGAGAGCTATCTTGGCGAAGAGGTCAAGCAGGCCGTCATCACGGTGCCCGCATATTTCAATGACGCTCAGCGTCAGGCAACCAAGGACGCGGGCAAGATCGCAGGTCTCGACGTTCTGCGGATCATCAACGAGCCGACGGCGGCGGCGCTGGCGTATGGTCTGGACAAGAAACACAGCCAGACGATTGCAGTATATGACTTGGGCGGCGGTACGTTCGACGTCACCATTCTCGAAATCGATGACGGTCTTTTCGAGGTGAAGTCCACCAACGGCGACACGTTCCTCGGTGGCGAAGACTTCGACATGCGCATCGTCAACTACCTCGCCGACGAGTTCAGGAAAGAGCATCAGGTCGACCTGACCAAGGACAAGATGGCGCTGCAGCGTCTCAAGGAAGCGGCTGAAAAGGCGAAGATCGAGTTGTCCTCGTCCAGCCAGACCGAGATCAACCAGCCGTTTATCTCGATGGGCGCGAATGGTCAGCCACTGCACATGGTAATGAAACTGACGCGCTCCAAGCTGGAAAGCCTTGTGAGCGACCTTATCAAGTCTTCGCTGAAACCGTGCAAGGATGCGTTGAAGGATGCTGGCATTTCCGCCTCCGACATCGACGAAGTCGTCCTCGTTGGCGGCATGACCCGCATGCCGAAAGTGGTCGAGGAAGTGACCAAGTTCTTCGGCAAGGAGCCGCACAAGGGCGTGAACCCCGATGAGGTAGTTGCCATGGGTGCCGCCATTCAGGCGGGTGTTCTTCAGGGTGATGTGAAAGACGTTGTTCTGCTCGACGTGACCCCGCTGTCGCTCGGCATCGAGACGCTCGGTGGCGTCTTCACGCGTCTCATCGACCGCAACACCACGATCCCGACGAAGAAGAGCCAGATCTTCTCGACGGCCGAAGACAACCAGAACGCGGTTACCATCCGGGTCTTCCAAGGTGAGCGCGAGATGGCGGCCGACAACAAGATTCTCGGCGCCTTCAATCTCGAGAACATCCCACCGGCCCCGCGCGGCATGCCCCAGATCGAAGTGACCTTCGACATCGACGCCAACGGGATCGTTTCCGTCGGGGCGATGGACAAGGGCACCGGCAAGGAGCAGAAGATCACCATTCAGGCCTCCGGCGGTTTGTCCGAAGAGGACATCGAAAAGATGGTCAAGGATGCCGAGGAGAACGCGGAAGCGGACAAGGCTCGTCGCGAGCTCATCGAGGCGAAAAACCAGGCCGAAAGCCTCATCCATTCGACCGAGAAGTCGATGGAAGAGCATGGCGACAAGGTTGATCCGACCACGATCGAAGCCATTGAACTTGCCATCGCTGCACTGAAGGACGAGCTGGAAACCGAAAACGTGGACAAGATCAAGTCCGGTATCCAGAACGTGACAGAAGCCGCTATGAAACTGGGCGAAGCCATCTACAAGGCCGCACAGGAAGAAGGCGAGGACATCGCCGAAGCTGCGGACGAAGCGGCGCGCGGCGGCGATGACGATATCGTGGATGCCGAGTTCGAAGACCTCGACGACGACAAGCGCGCCTAAGGCCGCGTGAAGCCCGGAACCACTGATAGGGCCGACCTGCGGGTCGGCCCGTCACGTTCCTGCAAGGGGAAATTGAATGGCGAAACGTGATTATTACGACGTGCTTGGCGTCTCGAAAGGGGCTTCGGGCGACGAAATCAAGAAAGCCTACCGGACCAAGGCCAAAGAGCTCCATCCCGACCGCAACAAGGACAATCCCGACGCGGAAGCCCGCTTCAAAGAGGCGAATGAGGCATACGAGGTGCTGAAGGACGCTGACAAGAAGGCGGCCTACGACCGCTTTGGTCACGCCGCCTTCGAAGGCGGCATGGGCGGCGGTGGCCGTGCCGGTGGCGGGTTCGGCGGTGGTCACGCGGATTTCTCGTCTGCCTTCTCTGATGTGTTCGACGATCTGTTCGGTAATTTCGCCGGTGGCCAGCGCGGTGGCAGAAACCGTGCATCGCGAGGCGCCGACCTGCGCTACAATCTTCGCATCAGCCTTGAAGAGGCTTTTGGCGGACTGCAGAAAACCATCAATGTTCCGACCTCCGTATCCTGCGACAGTTGTAATGGCTCGGGTGCCGAAGGCGGGTCAGAGCCAGCCTCCTGCCCGACCTGCTCGGGTATGGGCAAGGTCCGCGCGCAGCAAGGGTTTTTCACGGTCGAGCGGACGTGTCCCACCTGTTCGGGCCTTGGCCAGATCATCAAGAATCCCTGCAAAAGCTGCCAGGGTTCAGGACGCGTCGACAAAGACCGCGCGCTGTCGGTGAACATTCCGGCGGGCGTCGAGACCGGCACGCGCATCCGGCTTGCCGGCGAAGGCGAAGCTGGCATGCGGGGTGGCCCCGCCGGTGACCTGTATATCTTCATCGAAGTTGCGGATCACGAGCTTTTTCAGCGTGACGGCACGAACCTGTTTTGCCGTGTGCCCGTCTCGATGGCCAAAGCCGCCCTGGGCGGATCTATCGAAGTCCCGACGATCGACGGAGGACGCGGCCGCGTTCAGATCCCGGCGGGCAGCCAGTCCGGCCGTCAGATGCGATTGCGCGGCAAGGGAATGCCGGCGCTGCGCGGCGGCAGTTCGGGCGATATGTTCATAGAACTGGCCGTTGAAACGCCGGTCAACCTGACCTCGCGACAAAAGGAGATTCTGGCGGAATTCGAAGATCTGTCAGAGAACAACAATCCCGAAAGTTCGAGTTTCTTTTCCTCTGTCAAGAGTTTCTGGGACAGCATGAAAGGCTAGCGCCAAAAAGGCGCGGCCTCGGCTTGGTCGCGCAAGGGCGTTAACAGTCCGGCAACCATGTACGCATTAATCTGTGCGCATGACGCAAGGAACCGACAGCTTTTCCGAGGCATCTCTTCCGTTTCTTCTGGATGAGGCCGAACCGGCCCCGCTGACGGCGGGCAAGACACCATCATACATCGCTGACCATCGCAAGCGGTTGCGCAGCCGCTTCATGGAGGGCGGCGCTCAGGCCGTGCCGGACTATGAGCTTTTGGAACTGGTGCTTTTTCGCGCGATCCCAAGACGCGATGTCAAGCCACTCGCAAGAGAGCTGATCGATCATTTCGGAGATTTCAACCGCGTGATGACGGCATCTCCAGAACGGCTGAAAGCCGTATCCGGTATCGGCGAAGCGGTGATCACCGAATTGAAGGTCGTCGAAGCCGCTGCTCACCGCATGGCGCGTTCTCGCATTCTCAAGCGCCATGTGCTGAGCAGTTGGGATGCGCTCCTGGACTATTGCCACACGACCATGGCGCACCGTGAGACGGAACAGTTCCGTGTCTTGTACCTCGACCGGAAAAACACCGTCATTGCGGATGAAGAGCAGGCAAAAGGCACCGTGGACCATGTGCCGGTTTATCCGCGTGAGGTCGCCAAGCGCGCGCTGGAACTTAATGCAAGCGCCCTCATTCTGGTGCACAATCATCCGTCGGGTGACCCGACCCCTTCACAAGCCGACATTGCGATGACAGACCAGATCAACGCCGCCTGCCTGGCCCTCGGCCTGACCCTGCACGATCACCTGGTGATCGGAAAATCCACGGAATTGAGTTTTCGCAGCGCCGGATATCTCTGACGTCAGCGCACCCAGACCTCGACACGGCGATTTGCCTTTCGCCCCCAGGCGCTGTCGTCACATGCCAGCGGCAAGGCTTCGCCAAAGGCATCCACGCGCAGGTTCAGTTGGCTTACGTCGACGGTTTCCGCCGCCTGCAGCACGGCGTCCCGCACGGCTTCCGCCCGCGTGAGCGCGATCTGCCTGTTACGCTCCGCCGGCCCTTGCCCGTCACTGAAACCCACGAAGAACACCGTGCGCGCATCAAAGTGTCCCTGTTCGATGTCGCGGGCGAGTTGTACGATATTCGACCGCGATTGCGCGTCTAGACTGGCAGATCCGGCCTCGAACCGGAAAGACACGGTCAACCGTTTCATCGGACCCAGTCTGTCCGCCATCCTTTGCAATTCGGCCAGAGACACCTCGGCACCGGCACTTGCGATGGCGTTCACAAAGCGGTCCCCCTGCTGGCTGACGGGAATCTCTTCGCTGGCCTGATCGACAAACCCCGCTCGCCTGATGATCACCTGCGCCGCGATGCTTCGGGTAAAGACCAGGAAGTCGCGTGCAACTTTGGGAAGACGCCGCGCGGGCGTATAAAGGAACATCGGCGCGGTCAGCGGGTAGTCTTCCGTTTTGATCGAACGACGCGTTGCCCGCAAGACCCGTCCACAGGCACCTTTCAGGATCAGGGGCTGCGCGTCGCCGGTTTCCGCAAAACTGCTGAGACCCACGGCAAAAGGATCAGCCACGACCGCCTCGGTCACGTGTTGCCCGCGCTCGTGGCGTGACACAGTATCGGAAATCCGAAGCCCTGCAGGACCAAGCACCTTCGTTGCAACCGCCTGGCCCAAACCCGTGTCCGCAGAAGGCGCATGAGGCACTATCGGCACGTCCGGCCCACCCAGTGCAAGCCAATTGTCGATTTCCCCTGAAAAGACACGCGCCAGATCGCGCGGCGAAATGTCCTGTACCGGATTTTGCGGCGATACAATCGGCACGATGGCATCAAGGGCCAGCACGCGCGCGCGGTTCCGGGCCGTGAGATCGCCGAGGCCTGCCTGATATGCGAGCCGGTTTTCTTCTACGGTCACTTCCCGCAGCGACATCACCATATCGGCTTCATTCGCCAGAAGATCGGCAAAGCCTTCATCGGATGTGGTGATGCGGAAAGAAAAAACAGCCGCCCGCTTTCCCGAGCTCGCATGGCCCAATTCGTATGAAAAGTGAGCTTCGTCATGCACGTCGCGTCGGACGGTGTAACCGTTGCGCTCGGCGAAGGCCTCCAGCAAGGCCGGCACCAGGACGGCGCCCATACTTGCCGATCCCGATACGGATATCCGGGCCACGAAGTCTTCCATACTGGGGCAGCCGGGGCCGTCGCATGTCACCCCGCTGCCGTCTACGGTCAATTCACCGTAGAGGGTGAGCAATCGGTAGAACTCACCATCAAACCCCAGGAGAGTACCGGAAATTTCGGTCTTGCCATCACGCGATGTCAGGGTCACATCCTCGGCGCCGGAAGGCGATGCGACTGCCAAAAGGAACAGTGCGGCTGCGCGCGCCGCACATCTCATTGTCATGAGGGACTGCCCCGCTCTAGAATTACTTGCTGGCGAGTGTCAGGTCTTGGAGAAAATTATTCAACACCAGAATGTTGCCGACTTCATCACAGCCCGGAACAGATAGCGTCAGATCCCGATTGCGCATCTTGTTTCCCGCAAATATGCGCGCGGCTTTCACCGGAATCTCCTGACCGCAGTTATCCGCCGTGATCTCGGTTTCGACTGTCAGGTCGACAGCACGATCGGAGGCGGACGTCGTTTCGGGGAACGTGTAGACTTCGGAAACTTGCGAGACGGAATGCACCTTG
>JASFFN010000128.1:0-5821 GCA_050124275.1 Roseobacter sp.
TGCCGGAACGTGAAACACTCGCAAATTTCGGCGCGACCGGCGCCACGCTGGCACTGCATCTCTCGATCGGCAATCTGGACAGGGTCGTCAAAGAACTCGTCCCGTTCTACGGCGAGGCTTGCCCTGTCGCGATCGTTTTCCGTGCGTCATGGCCGGACGAGCGTGTCATTCGCGGCACGCTCGCGACCATCCAGTCAGCGCTCGATCCGGATATCGCCCGCACGGCCCTGATTTTCGTGGGGCCATCCATCGGCGGCGAGGATTTTGACGAAAGCCGGCTCTATGCGGCGGACTATGACCGGCGGTACCGCCCGCAGTCCACGGACAGCCCGTGGTCGGAGTGGAGGCACGGCGATGACTGAACTGCCTGCGGGTCTGTTGATCTCCGCACCTTCTTCGGGGACAGGCAAGACGACGGTCATGCTGGGGCTGTTGCGGGCGCTGAGCGAAGACGGCCTGACCGTTCAGCCCTTTAAATCGGGCCCCGATTACATCGATCCCGCCTTCCATCAGGCCGCCTGCGGCCGCGAGTCTTTCAATCTCGACACTTGGGCGATGGATGGCACCTTGCTGGCAGGGATTGCCGCACAGATGCAAGGAGCAGACATTTGCGTCGCCGAAGGCTCCATGGGGCTTTACGACGGCGTTGCGACGCGAGGCCAGTCCGGTTTCGGGTCCACGGCGGAAACGGCGCAGCGGATGGGATGGCCGGTGGTGCTGGTGATCGACGCGGGCGGACAGGCGCAATCGGCGGCCGCAACGGCGCTCGGGTTCAAGACCTATGCTCCCGATCTGCCCTTTGCCGGCGTGATCCTCAATCGCGTCGCCAGCCCGCGCCACGAAAGGCTTGCGCGCCTCGGCATGGACAAGGCGGGTATCCCGGTTCTCGGCGTTTTGCCGCGGCGCGGGGATCTCACGTTGCCCGAACGCCATCTGGGGCTCATTCAGGCGGTGGAGCATCCTGATCTGGATAAGGCCATCGCCGGGTACGCTGAATTTCTGCGGCGCAATGTCGATCTCGAGGCCATCAAGAATGCCGCGACTGCGACACGGCCCGGAAAATCCGGCCGACTGCCCGATCCGCCCGCGCAAAGGATCGCACTGGCGCGGGACGCTGCGTTCTCCTTCACCTATCCGCACATTTTGAAGGGATGGCGTGATGCCGGGGCGGAAATCCTCCCCTTCTCGCCGCTGGCGGATGAAGAACCCGGCAGCGATGCCGATCTGGTCTGGTTGCCGGGCGGGTATCCGGAGCTGCACGCGGGAAAACTGGCCGCGTCGAGACGCTTTCTGGACGGTCTGCGCCGGCACGCGCAAACGAAGCCAGTACATGGTGAGTGCGGCGGTTACATGGCCCTCGGTCGGGCCCTGATCGACAAAGACGGCGTGCGGCATGAGATGGCCGGATTGCTGGGGCTGGTCACGTCCTATGAGAAACGCAAATTTCACCTTGGGTACAGACGGGCGGTGCTGGAGGCCGCGATGCCGGGGTTCGGGACGGGACAGACGTTGCGCGGGCACGAGTTTCACTACTCGACGATCCTCGAGCAGCCAGATGCGCCTTTGGCAAAGGTCTTTGATGCGGACGGGCAGGCCGTTCCGGAAACCGGCTCCGTGAAAGGGAATGTCACCGGGACATTCTTCCATCTCATCACACCGGAGGCCGCATGAGCGGGTTCGTCTCCTTTGTGGGCTCCGGGCCGGGGGATCCGGAACTGCTGACACTGAAAGCCGTGGATCGCCTGAAGCGGGCCGACGCCGTGCTCTTTGACGATCTGTCGTCCGGTCCGATCCTGTCCTACGCCCGACAGGGCGCCGATCTGGTCGGGGTCGGAAAAAGGGCGGGGCGCCCGTCGCCGCGTCAGCATCACGTGAGCCGTCTGCTGGTGGATTATGCCAGCGAAGGTGGACGGATCGTCCGCCTGAAGTCGGGCGACAGCGGTTTGTTCGGGCGTCTGGAGGAAGAGCTGGTCGCCCTGCGCGCCGCCGGTATCGCTTATGAAATCATCCCGGGTGTGCCCTCGGCCGTGGCCGCCGCCGCTGCCTGCGGTATCCCGCTGACCCGTCGCCTGACCGCGCGTCGCGTGCAGTTCGTCACCGGCCATGACGCGTCCGGCGCCTTGCCGAAGGATATTGATCTGGCGGCCTTGTCGGACAAGACCGCCTGCACCGTGGTCTTCATGGGAAAGCGTACCTTTCCCAAACTGGCCACGGCGCTTCTGGCCCGTGGCTTGCCGAAGCGGTGGGCACACCGGACCAGATGGTTTTCCGAACAACCGTCGAAGAGCTGGCAGAGAGGTTGTCCGGCGAGATTGGCGCAAAGCCCGCGCTGATCCTCTACGGCCCGTTGGCGGAGGGGTGACCCCGGTATGATCAGGGATCTCTGGCTCATCGGGATCGGGACCGGCTCGCCGTCGCATCTCACGCTGGAAGGACGGCAGGCGTTGTGCGATGCTGCCGTGATCCTGCTGCCGCGCAAAGGGGCGGGGAAGGAGGGTCTGGCGGACATCCGCAGCAGAATTCTGAGCGAGACAGGGGCGACGGCGCGCGTGGTGCCTTTCGACATGCCGGTGCGCGATGATGCGCTGCCCTATCAGGAGCGGGTTGCGCGCTGGCACGACGAAATAGCGTGCATTTGGCAAAAGGCGCTTGCCGGGGAAACGCTGAACGGCCCGGTCGCGCTGATGGTCTGGGGCGACCCCGGACTTTATGACAGCACGCTCCGCATTGCCGAGAGGCTGTCGCCCAGACCCACCCTTCGGGTCGTGCCCGGTATTACGGCCCTGCAAGCGCTGACGGCGGCCCATGGGATCCCCTTCAATACAATCGATGGCACGGTGTGCGTGACGACCGGCCAGAAACTGCGTACCCGGGGCTATCCCGAAGGCGCCGAAACGACCGTCGTCATGCTGGACGGAAAATGCAGCTTCATGTCACTGGGCGAGCCCGATTTGCATATCTGGTGGGGGGCTTTTCTGGGGATGCCCGAACAAATTCTGGCAAGCGGTTTGTTGAGGGAGGTCGGCCCGAGGATCGTTGAAATGCGCGAGACAGCGCGTGCAGAACACGGCTGGATCATGGACACCTATCTTATGCGCCGCGGGCGGCAGGACGCATGACAAGCGCCATCCTGCATCTCTGCCAGACCTGCAGACCAGAGGCGGCGGCGGAGGCGCGGGCGTCGCTGCAGGCCGCTCTGGATGCCGTCGGGCTGCCGGCAGAGGTACGCGATCAGGCCTGCATGAATGCCTGTGACCGGCCTGTCAGCCTGTCTTTGCAGGCAAACGGGTACGCCACTTACTTTTTCACGAACGTCGATCCGGTCAAAGACCGTTCCGACATCGTCGCGACTGTCCGGCACTATCTCAACAGTCCGAAGGGATGGATCGAGGATGCACGGCCCTGTGGTCGGTTGCGGTTTTGTCTGACCGGGCGCGTGCCGCCGGTCAGTTCCGAAGGCTGATGCGCGCGGCCAGCGTCTCGTCGCCCACGGCCAAAGGACGGTGGTCGTTTGCATTCAGGGTGACCTCGACGACCACCTGGCCAGCAGGCAGGTTGTCGAGATGGACCCAGTCGCCATAGTAGCGCCCCAGCTTTTGCCCGTTCACGTAGACATGCGCGTGCCCTTCGCCCTCCACATGAGGTCCGCTGGCATTTTGTGGCGAAAATTCAAAGTGTTCGGTCTGGATGTGCAGGTTCCATCCAGCCACTGTATCTTTCGTCGCCTCAAGAGCAAGACTTGGCGCGCTGTCGGAGGGTTGAATGACGCGGATGTCCTCGTGCGCGTGCGCACGGGAAGCTTGCCCTGCGGGGTTGCTTGAGGTGCAGATGTCATCGGGTGTCATGCCTGCGGGCAAGCCCTGAACAGCGGGCGCATCAGAGCCGCGCATGGCAATACCGTGATGTGCCGGGTCCGTATGGTCATGTCCGTCAAGGGTAATTCCGTTCGCGGCTGCGATGGTGAAACCGATACCGCCGCCAAAAACAAGTCCTATCAAGAGCAGCGGCAGTGCCGTGTTCATCGCTAGACGCTCCAAAAATCTCAGAGATTACGCTACAAACGCGTTTCCACCTGTTAAATGTCGTCCCATGTCTCAGACGGTCTGGCGGATGTCCGACGCGCCGGTCTGGCGAGACCAGAAGTATCCAGCAAAGCCGCCGACCATGACCCATGCCGCCAGTCCGACGCCCAAGGCGCGCGCGGCAAAGAGCGCGCCGAGTTCGGTTGGCACCGGACCGGTAAAGACATCCGGCTGCGGCGCGCCATATATGTGTGGCGCAAGCAAAAGGATGACGGCGACGCTCCATGCCATCCAGCTTTTGCCGAAGGCAGCAAGCCACATGGCCCCCCCCGCGCAGGCGACGGTTGCGAACCACCAGTACTGGCGCAGGGTGATGTCAGCCGCTGCCGCACCGGGCACTTCAGGGGCAAGGCTGAAGCCGGGCGCCAGATGCACCGCGACAAAACCAGCCGTCCCCCAAAGCAGGCCCGTTCGCCCGTTGATCACAGCCCCGCGGCTTTCCGCGACGGACATCAGCGATACCAGAACCATTGCGTAGCCGGAGTAGACCAGCATGGTGAACACAATACTGAGACCGTCGCGCACCAGATCGATCCCGCCGAGATCCTGATCGGCGGCGACCGTCGCCGTTGCGCCGAAATGCACCAGGTCCCCGGCTTCGTAAAGCTCGGCATGCAGGAGCACGGGTTGCACGAAATACAGCTGCAGCACAGCGGCGATCAGCCCGGCGGCAGCGCCAGCGAACAATCCGCTGGTGAGCAAGCGCGAAAACATCGGAAGATCAGTGGCAGGGGAAGCCCGTGGCGTGGCGCATGTCATGCGCCGCGTCATGCAGCGTGTTCGCCTGCACGTGTCCGGTCACGAACATAATTGCCAATCCGATGAAACCCACAAACACAGCGGCGCTGACGCCGGACCGTGATGCGGATTGGATGTGTGTGGTCATTTTCCGTCTCCAGTCTGCCGCCTCCCCGACGGCGTTAAGGTTCACACGCGGCAGGTCTCCTGGCTCGCGGAACTCATTCGGACTGGCCTTCCCAGATGTCTCCAGTGGCAATGTCAGTCGTACTGTCCGCCTACAGTTGCGGGGGCAGCTGCAGCTTCGGAGCGGGCCCCTGACTGCATTCCCTCTTTCCCCTTGGCACGCAAACACGTCCAAGAACCGAGTGTCAGAGTTTCATGACAGAGCGACTCGCAGATTGTCAATTGAATTGTCCCCCAATCGCGCCCCGAAGCCGGCTCGGGCCGGTCATTTCAGATACTCATGGAAGCATTCGCACCCAGCGTCCCGCGCCTGATGCGCATCGCTCAGAACCAATGACAGGCGGCTCGAAGATCGCCACAGCGACGTGGTGGCGTGGTGCGCATCAGGGCTGTTTCCCGTTTGGACCTAGCGTCTGTCGAGGCGGCGCCACATTTTTCACGCCCTTTCAAAGCCACGGGCGATTTCCCAGTCGGTGACGACACGGTCAAACTCTTCCTGCTCCCACTCGGCGCAGCGCGTGTAGTGGTCGATGACATCATCGCCCATAGCCTCGCGCAGAACGGTGGAATTACGCAGGGTTTCAATTGCCGCGCGCAGAGTGCGGGGAATATCGGTGGCCTCCGAGGCTTCATAGATATCTCCACTTGTGGGTGGCGCAAGTTCCATTTCGGTCTCGATGCCCTTTATGCCCGCCGCAAGCATCGCCGCCTGCGCAAGATAGGGGTTGAGGTCGGAGCCGCCGATGCGACACTCGACGCGCACGGCTTTGGTGCCCTCTCCGCACAGGCGGAAACCGGCGGTTCGGTTATCGACA
>JASFFN010000129.1:0-5813 GCA_050124275.1 Roseobacter sp.
TGCCATCCAGCTCATGTCCCCATGGTAGCCGGCCTCGAGGAATGCCGCCAAGCGCGACGCGACCTCGGGAACTGCGTCGGGCCTGCACACGCGGCAGGCCACGAAACCCTCGTCGAGCGCTCGGGTAGCCAGTCTTTCTTTCAAACCTTCCATGATCGATATGACCACGCGGCAAGGTCGCTGGTTCCCGGACGGGCCATCTCAACCCGCAGCACGTCAAAAATCCAGATCGTTGTAGTGCCGCGGCGGCGGAAAACCGGGCACCTGATCCGCCAGAATGGAGCGGAACGCGGGCCGAGACTTGATCTTTGCATACCAGTCCTTGACCACGTCCGACCGGTTCCAGTCCACATCCGAGATGTAATCCAAGGCACTCAGATGGGCCGCCGCCGCGAAATCGGCGAGCGTCATCACGTCGCCGGCCAGCCAGCGACGGTGATCGAGCAGCCACGTCATGTAGTCGAGATGGTACTTGATCGCCTTGGCGCCCGCCTTGACATTGCTGCTGTCCGGATACCCTTGCCCCATCACCTTCTTGTTCACCCGCTCGTAAAGCAGCTTTGATGTAACCTCGCTGTGAAACTTGTCGTCGAACCAACCGACAAGCCTGCGCACCTCCTGCCGGGCCACCGGGTCTTTCGGCATCAGCGACGGTTCCGGACGGGTCTCCTCGATATACTCGCAGATCGGCATGCTTTCCGTCATCATCTTGCCGTCGATTTTCAGAACGGGCACTTTTCCCGCCGGGTTTCGCCGCATGAAATCCGCATCAGCCTCCCAATAGCGCTCCTCAACCAGTTCGACCTCGATTTTCTTCTCGGCGAGGCTCAGCCTCACCTTGCGGCAGAAGGGAGACAAGGGAACGTGATAAAGACGTGTCATCTAAGCATCCGGATTTGACAGGCTACGCCCTCAATGCCCGCAACCGTATCCGGATTCAACTCTGGAAACATGCAGCACGCCCATCTCGGCGGATGGTTTCCGCACCGTCCATGATGGATCGTGCCCGGCGCGTCACAAAATTCGACGGGTTTTTCGCGGAGCGCGCCTTGGGATTCGGCAGGATCGCGGCGAGACGCGCGGCCTGCGTTGCAGACAGATCGGCCGGTGCGACCCCGAAATAATGCCGGGCCGCAGCCTTTACCCCAAACACGCCGGTATCGAATTCGGCAATGTTCAGATAGACCTCGATGATGCGTTTTTTCGGCCAGAGCGCCTCCAACGCCGGGGTCATCAGGGCTTCCAGCGCTTTGCGGGTATAGGTTCGCCCATGCCAGAGATAGAGGTTCTTGACCGTCTGCTGGCTGAGAGTGGACGCGCCGCGCGAACCGCCGTCTTCAATCGCGTCGCGGATTGCCGCCATGTCGAACCCCCAGTGTCTGCAGAAATTCGCGTCCTCCGCCGCTACCACCGCACGGGCCATCACAGGTGCTATGTCCTCGAGATCGACCCATTCGTAGGATACGCCGCCGTGTTTGCGGCTTTCCGCGAACATGTAAGGCGTCGTCAGGGGGGGGACGAAGCGGCCCAGAAACATAACCGTCAGGCCAAGGAGTATCACAACGACGACGGCCTTGACCGCAAAAGAAAAAACACGCCGCAGGACTTTGCGCGGCGCGTCGGGTCTTTTGCCGGGTTTCCTGCGGGTCCGTCGTTTGGCCATGGCGCGACCTTATGCGCGCCATGCGCCGATGTGAACTGGCAAAAACCGCGAGCGTCACTCGGCCGGGATCGCACCCTCTTCCACGCTGAGCGGGGCCGGCAAATGCACCAGCATCTCCTTCGGACAGACCTGCAGGAAGTTGTGTCGCTCGACATCCCAGTGCTGCAGGATATCCGCCACGCGGCGGCTTCCTGTCTCTACCAGATGCATCTCGAGCAACTCTTCCAGCTGTGCCAACCAGTGACCCACCGTCACCGGGCAAGTCACCAGCGTCTCCATGTTCATCAGCGCCGGTGCTTTGCCCTCCGGGTCGTAGATATAGGCCATGCCACCGGTCATGCCGGCACCGAAGTTCGCGCCGATCTCACCGACGATCACCGCGACACCCCCTGTCATGTACTCGCATCCGTTCGAACCGCAGCCTTCGATTACCACCTTCGCGCCGGAATTGCGCACCGCAAAGCGCTCGCCCGCGCGGCCGGCGGCAAAGAGATAGCCGTCGGTCGCACCATACAGAACCGTATTGCCGATGATCGTATTGTCACCCGCCGTGATCGGCGACGCCATGGGTGGCCGGACGACGATGCGCCCGCCCGACAGGCCCTTGCCGACGTAGTCGTTGGCATCCCCGGAGACTTCGAGCTTCAGGCCCGGCGCCGCAAAGGCGCCAAGCGACTGACCGGCCGACCCCGAGAGCTTCACGGTCAGGTGATCCGGCTGCAGATTGTTGCGCATGCCGAATTTCTTGACGATATGACTGGACGTGCGCGTGCCGACCGTCCGGTGCGTGTTCTGAACCGCGTAAGACAGCTGCATCTTTTCGCCGTCTTCGAGGAACCGCTGGGCGTCCCGCACGATCTGCGCATCCAGCGTATCGGGCACGGCATTGCGCGCGCGGTCCCGGTCATAAACGATGTCTTCCGATCCATCGACCGTGAGCAGCAGCGGGTTGAGATCCAGATCGTCGAGATGCGCGGACCCACGGCTGACCTGCGTCAGCAAATCCGCGCGCCCGATGATGTCATCGATGCTGCGCGCGCCGATTTGCGAGAGAATTTCACGCACTTCGGTCGCGTAGAAGGTGATGAGGTTCACGACCTTGTCGGCGGTGCCGGTGAATTTCGCGCGCAGGGATTCATCCTGCGTGCAGACGCCCACCGGGCAGGTGTTGGACTGGCACTGGCGCACCATGATGCATCCCATCGCGATCAGCGCCGCGGTGCCGATGCCATATTCTTCGGCGCCCAGCATCGCTGCGATGACAATATCGCGTCCGGTGCGCAGGCCTCCGTCCGTACGCAAGGTCACACGGTCGCGCAGGTGGTTCATCGCCAGAACCTGATGCGCTTCGGTCAGTCCCATTTCCCATGGCAGGCCCGCATATTTTATCGAGGTCGCAGGCGATGCGCCGGTGCCGCCATTATGGCCGGAAATCAGGATGACATCCGCCTTGGCCTTCGCCACACCCGCCGCGATCGTACCCACACCACTGGAAGCGACGAGCTTGACCGTCACCTTGCAGCGCGGGTTGATCTGCTTGAGATCGTAAATCAGCTGCGCCAGATCCTCGATCGAATAGATGTCGTGATGCGGTGGCGGCGAGATCAGGGTCACGCCTTTGGTTGAATGCCGCAGACGCGCGATCAGATCGGTCACCTTCATGCCCGGAAGCTGTCCGCCTTCACCGGGCTTTGCACCCTGAGCGACTTTGATCTCTAGTTCCTCGCACTGGTTGAGATATTCCGCCGTCACGCCAAACCGGCCCGAGGCCACCTGTTTGATCTTGGCCGAGGGGTTATCGCCGTTCGGTTCGGGCACGAAATGCGCCGGGTCCTCTCCCCCTTCGCCACTGTCGGATTTCGCGCCGATGCGGTTCATCGCGACGTTGAGGGTCTTGTGCGCCTCTGGGCTCAGCGCACCCAGGCTCATTCCCGGCGTGACAAAACGCTTGCGTATGGACGTGATGCTCTCCACTTCCTCGATCGGAACCGGTTTGCCCAAGGGTTTGATGTCGAGCAGGTCGCGTAAGTGGATCGGCGGATTGCTCTGCATCTTGGCCGAATACTGTTTCCAGATTTCATAAGACGCCTTGTTGCAGGCCATCTGCATCATGTGCATGGACGTCGCTTCCCACGCATGCGTCTCGCCAGATTGGCGCGCCTTGTAGAACCCGCCGATCGGCAACACGGAGGCCGCAGATCCCCACCCTTTGGCGTGGACGTCTTCGAGCTTGTGCTGGATACCCCAGATTCCAATGCCGCTGATGCGGCTGGTCATGCCTGGGAAATACTCGGCGCACATCGCGCGGCTCAACCCGACGGCTTCGAAATTCAGACCGCCGCGATAAGAAGAAATGACCGAGATGCCCATCTTGGCCATGATCTTCAGCAAGCCCTGGTCAATTGCATGACGATAGCGCGCGATTGCCTGCGTCAGGTTGACATCCAGCAAACCTCGCTCGATCCGGTCGGCGAGGGAGTCTTCCGCCAGATAGGCATTCACGATGGTCGCCCCCGCGCCCACAAGGACCGCGAAGTAGTGCGGATCAATACACTCGGCTGACCGCACGTTGAGCGAGCAGAATGTCCGGAGCCCGGTGCGCACCAGGTGGCTGTGCACGGCAGATGTCGCCAGTATCATCGGCATGCCGATCTTTTGTGCGTTGCTCAGGTGATCCGTCAGCACGATGTGCCCCGCGCCCGAGCGCACGGCGTCTTCGGCTTCGGCGCGAATGCGCCGCAGACCGGCACTGAGATTGCCGACACCGGAACTGAAGGTACAATCGATTTCGACCGCCTCGGCATTGAACTGCCGCATCAGCTCGTCGAACTGCGCGTTCCCGACGAAGGGGCTGTCGAGCGTGATGATCTCGGTCTGGCTGCTGTCTTCGTCCAGCACGTTCTTGAGGTTGCCGAAACGCGTCTTCAGGCTCATCACCCGGTATTCGCGCAAACTGTCGATCGGCGGGTTCGTCACCTGACTGAAGTTCTGCCGGAAAAAGTGACTGAGCGGTCGGTACTGCTTGGACAGTACGGCGGAGGGCGTGTCGTCACCCATGGAGGCAAGCGCCTCTTTCCCGTCTTCCGCCATTGGCGCCAGTATTTGTTCCAGCTCCTCGATGCTATATCCCGCTGCAACCTGACGCCGGCGCAGTTCCTCACCCTTGAAAACGGGCTTTTCCGTGATCCCGGCCAAGGCTTCGTCCAGATCGTTTATCTTGCCGACCCATTCCCCGAATGGCTGCGAGGCCGCGAGTTTGTCCTTGATCTCTGTATCGTGGAACAGAGCGCCTTCTTTCATGTCCACCGCCAGAAGCTGACCGGGACCCAGCGCACCTTTCTCGACCACATTGGCCTCATTTAGGGGCACCATGCCGGCCTCGGAGCCGGCGATCAGCATACCGTCCTTGGTCACCACGTAGCGCATAGGGCGCAGCCCGTTCCGGTCGAGCCCGGCGCAGACCCAGCGGCCGTCCGTCATCGCCAGTGCGGCAGGGCCGTCCCACGGCTCCATCACCGAGTTGCAGTAGGAATACATGTCGCGCCACGCCTCGGGCAATTCGACCGCCTGTTTTGACCAGCTTTCCGGTACCAGCATGGTCTTTGCCATGGGCGCATTACGCCCGGCGCGCACAAGCACCTCGAAGACCGCATCGAGGGCCGCCGAATCGGAGGACCCCTGCGGCACGATCGGCTTGATGTCCTCGGCCATCTCCCCGAAGGTCGCGGAAGCCATGCGAATTTCATGGCTCTTCATCCAGTTGAGATTGCCCTTCAGGGTATTGATCTCGCCATTGTGCGCCAGCATGCGGAACGGCTGTGCAAGCCACCACTGCGGAAACGTATTGGTCGAATAGCGCTGATGATAGATCGCGAAGGCGCTCTCGAAACGTTCGTCCATCAGGTCCGGGTAGAATTCCGCCACCTGTTCGGCCAGCATCATGCCTTTGTAGATGATCGACCGGCAGGACAGCGATGCGATATAAAGTGACGGGACCTGTGCCGCCAGAGCCGCTTTTTCAATACGGCGGCGTATGACGTATAGCTCCCGCTCAAAGGTCTCCTCGTCCACGCCCTTGATGTTCGAGATCAGGATCTGTTCGATCTCCGGTCGTGTGGCATTCGCCTTTTCGCCCAGAAAGGCAATATTC
>JASFFN010000130.1:0-5813 GCA_050124275.1 Roseobacter sp.
GTTCAGCAACTTGCGGCGAAAGTACTCCAATTGCCGTTCATTCATGAAAGGCTCGTCTTCTGCGGGACGATAATCGTCCGGCAAGAACTGTTCCTGCTTCATTTGCTTCCCCTCAACGTGACTAACGTCTGTCATAGGTACCTTATTCCTTGGCCAAGCCGCCCCGTGCGCAGCATCTAACGTACGGTCCTGGAATTGTCACTACACAATCATGTAGTTTTCTGCCTAAAAGGTTCACAACAAATCACCGCAAGGGATTGACAAGCACATGAAATTCCACGGCACCGCCGAATACGTCGCCACCGACGATCTGACCGTCGCGGTGAACGCCGCCGTCACGCTGGAACGCCCGCTTCTCGTCAAGGGCGAGCCCGGAACAGGCAAGACCGAACTGGCCCGGCAGGTCAGCAGTGCGCTGGGGTTGCAGATGGTCGAGTGGAACATCAAATCCACCACCCGCGCCCAGCAGGGTCTTTACGAATACGACGCGGTCAGTCGTCTGCGCGACAGCCAACTGGGCGACGAGCGGGTGAATGACGTGAGGAACTACATCCGCAAGGGCAAGCTCTGGCAGGCGTTCGAGGCGGACGAAAAGGTCGTGTTGCTGATCGATGAAATCGACAAGGCCGATATCGAGTTCCCGAACGATCTGCTGCAGGAACTCGATAAGATGGAGTTCTTCGTCTATGAGACGGGCGAAACCATTCGCGCGAGGCAGCGCCCGATCGTCATCATTACCTCGAACAACGAAAAAGAGCTTCCGGACGCGTTCTTGCGGCGCTGTTTTTTCCACTACATCCGTTTTCCCGACATTGACACGTTGCGGCGGATTGTCGAGGTGCACCATCCGGGCATCAAGGAGTCTTTGCTGACGACCGCGCTCACGCAATTCTTCGAAATCAGGGACCAGGCCGGGCTGAAGAAAAAACCGTCCACATCGGAAGTGCTGGACTGGCTCAAGCTGTTGCTGGCCGAGGACCTGACCGCGGAAGACCTGAAAGCTTCCGGGTCAAACGCCTTGCCAAGGCTGCACGGCGCGCTGTTGAAAAACGAACAGGACGTGCATCTGTTCGAGCGCCTCGCCTTTCTCGCCCGCAGCGGACGTTGACGGCCGCAGGGGCAAAACCGCAATTGCCACGATTTTGCCTTAATTCGTTCTTAGGCTGCGCTGCAAACAAAGCGTTACAAACATATCCTGAGGCAGACCGGAGGCGATAGCAGGCAATGGCATCAGCAGCATCGGTCATCGTGCGACCGCTGAAGGCGTCGGACAGGGCAGACTGGGCGCGCATGTGGCAGGCATACCTCGCCTTTTATGAAACCACGCGCCCGAAAGAGGTTTTTGACATCTATTTCCAGCGTTTGCTTGGCGACGACCCGCAGGATTACAATGGTCTCATTGCGGAAGTGGACGGGCGTGCGGCGGGTCTGGCGCATTTTCTCTTTCACCGCCATGGCTGGTCGGTGGAAAACACCTGCTATCTGCAGGATCTTTACGCGGACCCCGAGGTACGCGGGCGCGGGGTTGGCCGGGCGCTGATCGAGGCGGTGTACGACGCGGCGGATCAGGCAGGCGTTCCGACGGTCTATTGGCTGACACAGGATTTCAATACGACCGCGCGGCAGCTTTACGATCGCATCGGCGTCAAAACGCCCTTCATCAAGTACAACCGCCGATGATGCGCCGCCTCCTGCTTCCACTGGCCATTGTGCTGAATGCCTGTGCGCCCGCAACACAAAGCGATTTGCCTTCGCGGACAATGATCGCCGAGAGCACGCTGCCGCCCATGAAGTCCTTTGCTGCGCGCGCGCCCCAATCGCAGCGCACCGCAAACAACCACTTGTTGGAGGATTTTCTCGATCTGTCGTTCCAGATGGAAAGCGGGCGCGCACTTCCGGTTTTCACGCGTTTTGAACAACCCATATCCCTGCGCCTGACAGGGCGCCCTGCGCCGACGATGCAGGCCGATCTTCGCGGGCTGCTCGCACGATTGCAGAAGGAAGCCGGTCTCGACATCGCGATAACAGATACGTCATCGGCGCAGATCACGATCGAATCGGTCCCCCAAAGCGCCATTCGCCGGGTGCTGCCGCAAGCGGCCTGTTTCGTCGCGCCCAATGTCACGTCGTTGTCAGAGTTCCGGTCCAGCAGGCGCAGTTCCAAGACCAACTGGGCCACGCTCACCGAACGCAACAAACTGGTGATCGTGCTGCCGAATGACACCAGTCCGCAGGAAGTGCGCGATTGTCTGCACGAGGAACTCGCGCAGGCGCTGGGGCCACTGAACGATCTCTACCGCTTGCCCAATTCGGTCTTCAACGACGACAACGTGCACACGGTGCTGACGGATTTCGACATGCTTGTCCTGCGCGCGACCTATGCGCCGGAACTCTCTTCGGGCATGACACGCGCACAGGTCGCGGAGCGGCTGCCCGCAATTCTCGAACGCATCAATCCCCGAGGCCGCGCGCCGGGACCGGCGCGATCGACTTTCACGCCGCAGTCCTATGTCCGCGCCATCCAGACCGCCCTCGGCCCCGGAGCCAGCATGAGCGAGCGGCGCGCGGCCGCTGACAAAGCGGTCCAGATCGCCATGTCCAGCGGATGGACCGACACACGGCGCGGATTTGCCCATTATGCAAGGGGCCGGGTTCTGCAGGTTTCAGACCCGCAAGCGGCGCACCAGGAATACCAGATGGCAGATCGCGTCTATGCGAGATCGTCGCAGACCCGGCTTCACCGCGCCTATGTGGCCACGCAACTGGGCGCCTACGCCCTGTCTCAGGGCCAGGACAAAAGCGCCCAAACCCTCGTCGATCCGCATATCAGCCGCGCCCGGAACGCGCAAAACGCGGCATTGCTTGCCACCTTGCAACTCCTCAAGGCAGAAGCTCTTTTGATGCAGGGAAAAACCGCCGAGGCAAACGCGCTGCGGCTGGACAGTCTGGGATGGGCGCGTTACGGGTTCGGCGCTGACTGGAGCGTCGAGCGGAAGATACGCGAAATCGCCTCCCTGAGCAAAGCCGAGCCGCCCGCCTGATTGGGTAACACGGCTCCTCCGGTTGCAACGGCCACGGATCATGTGAGGGTTCGGATGATAGTTATTCTCGGCGCATTGCTTGGCGCGATTGTCGGCGGCATCACCGCGTACCGGCGACAGGGCAACCGTCTGGATATCGCGCAGTACGCGGCGGGCTACGCGATGGCTTTTACCGTTGTCGGCATGATCCTTACTGTTATTCTGGACAGGATGCTGCTGTAACCGGGGACCGCGATGTTTTTGCCCTTTTTCGAGGCGTTGCGCAAAAACGGCGTGCCGGTATCGCTGCGCGAATTCCTGTCCTTTCTGGAAGCCATGCGCGCGGGTCTGGTTACCTACGACGTCGAGGCGTTTTACTATCTCGCGCGGCTGACACTGGTGAAAGACGAGCGCAACATCGACAAGTTCGACCGCGCATTTTCCGTTGCTTTTTCCGGACTTGAGGAGATTTCCGTCGAACAGGTTCTGAAGGCCGTCGACATCCCCCGCGAATGGCTGGAGAAAATGGCGGAAAAGCATCTGTCCGACGCGGAAAAAGCCGAGATCGACGCTTTAGGCGGCTTTGACAAGCTGATGGAAACGCTTCGAAAACGCCTTGAGGAACAGCAAGGCCGTCATCAGGGCGGAAACAAGTGGATCGGGACCGCCGGCACGTCCCCTTTCGGTGCTTACGGGTACAACCCGGAAGGCGTGCGCATCGGTCAGGACAAAACGCGCCATCAGCGCGCCGTCAAGGTCTGGGACAAACGCGAGTTCCGGAACCTCGACGATACGGTGGAAATCGGCACACGGAACATCAAGGTGGCCCTCAAGCGTCTGCGCCGCTGGGCCCGCGACGGGGCCCATGAAGAGCTGGACCTGAACGGGACGATCCGGGCCACCGCCGAACACGGGTATCTCGACGTCAAAACGCGCCCCGAGCGGCACAATGCGGTCAAGGTTCTGCTGTTTCTGGATGTGGGCGGGTCCATGGACCCTCACGTCAAGGTCGTGCAAGAGCTGTTCTCGGCGGCGCGCGCCGAGTTCAAGCACATGGAGCATTACTACTTCCACAACTGCCTTTACGAAGGCGTGTGGCGCGACAACCGCAGACGATGGAATGCGCAGATACCGACCCATGATGTGCTGCATACCTATGGCTCGGACTACAAATGCATCTTTGTCGGGGATGCGTCGATGTCGCCTTACGAAATCGCCTATCCGGGTGGCGCATCGGAGCACTGGAACGAAGAAAGCGGCGCCACCTGGCTGATGCGCACCCGCGATCAGTGGCCGCACGTCCTCTGGATCAACCCGGTGCCGGAACGCTATTGGCCCTATACGCAATCGATCGGCATGATCCAGGAAATCATCGGCCCCGAAGCGATGGTGCCGATGACCCTGGAAGGCATCGAGCGCGGCATGCGCCATCTCGGCAGGTAGATTGGGCACCTCGTTTCAAAGTTCGGCTTCTGCACCATTGCCTGCTTGCCAGACGCAGCGCCAAACCCCATATCTTGAGCATGATAAAACTGACGCCGATCCTGCTCGCCATCATGTATGGTCTCGTGATGTACCGCTTTTCCGCGTGGCGCACGGCAAAAATGCTGGATGAGCAATCGACCGAGCTTGTGGATCCTATGCTCAACGTCATGACGGATCGCATGGCGGCGGCTCTGGAAGTCGACCGGATCCGCGTCAACATCTATGAAATCGAGCCCGTGAACGGTCTTGCCGCGCCGGATGGCCGCATTTTCATCACCCGCGGCTTTTACAACAAGTTTCGGCAGGGCCTGGTCTCGGCCGATGAAATGGCCAGCGTGATTGCGCATGAACTGGGCCATGTCGCCCTGGGCCACACCCGCCGCCGGATGATCGACTTCTCCGGACAGAACGCGATGCGAACCGCCCTTGCCATGGTGATCGGGCGGTTCATTCCCGGCGTCGGCCCCGTGATCGCAGGCGCTCTGACCTCGCTTCTTGCCGCGCGCCTGTCACGCAGCGATGAATACGAGGCGGACGCATATGCGGCCGCTCTGCTGACAAAGGCGGGTATCGGCGTGGGTCCGCAAATCAGCCTGTTCCGCAAACTCGAAAAACTGACCGAGTCCGGAAAAGGCCCCGTACCCGCATGGATTCTGAGCCATCCGGTGACGGACGAACGCATCAAGGCGCTGGAAGCCCTGCAGCAGAAATGGGACCGCTTGCCGCGGACCTAAGCAGTGCCGAGGGCTTTGGCGAGGCGCGGCAGGCGTGCCTTTTTCAACAGGGACCGGATATCCCAATCTTGCCCTGAAAGTTCCTGCGCCTGCGTCAGTACCCGCCGGGCGACCGCTTCGACAGCGGTAGCGTCATCCAACCAGAGGCCATGGAGATAGCCGTCCGGGTCGAGCCGCTCCACCCCCTCCTCGGCCAAGAGAGAATGCGGAAAGTCTTTTTTATTCAATGTCATGATCGCGTCTGCCGAAGCAGCGACCGAGGCAGCAAGCACATGCACGTCATTGTCATCCGGCAACCACAAGCGGGATGCCAGACCGGCCGGGACGCTGACGCGCGCGCGCGGAAAGGCGGCAGACACCAAAGCGATCTCGGCGCGCGCCTGCGCCTCGCCGGTCGGGCCGATCTTGCGCGCCGCGCGGGCCCACTCTTCGAGGATGCGCTCTGACCAGATGGGATCGAACGCACCGGTCTCCGCGACACCAAGAACCATCTCGCGCATGACGGTCGGATACAGCACGCAGGTATCGATGACGATGCGCATGGATCAAAGCCGAAAGAATATGGATTTCAGAT
>JASFFN010000131.1:0-5788 GCA_050124275.1 Roseobacter sp.
TTTCCCTGCGCCGTCTTGCCAGCGAGTTGGGCGCGGCGCTGATTGCCGTTCAGTCTGACGGCCCGGGGTGGGACCTGCCCAACGGGCCCCGTAGGCTCGACAGTGACGGCTCAGCGGAATTCGCCTATTTCGACGCGGTCCTCGAGGACGTGGCGGCCCGCTTTTCCATAGACCGGAACAGGGTCGTTGCCACGGGCTTCAGCGCCGGCGGCATGATGGTCTGGAACCTCGTTTGCGCGCGCCCGGAAAAATTCGCCGGCTTCATTCCGATCGCCGGGACGTTCTGGAAAGCGCCTCCGGCGCGCTGCGCGCAACCTGCGGCCAGTGTGATCCACATTCACGGCGATTCGGACAAGACGGTCCCATTGCTTGGCCGCAGGATCGGTCCTACGAAACAGGGTGAGGTTCCGGCAGCGCTCGAGATGTATAAGCGGTTTGGAGCATTCGGCACCGCCGCGCGGCGGCGACATCAGGATTTGAACTGTGAAGAGCGGGCGAACGCGGAAGGCGAAATCCTCGCGTTTTGCCTTTTTCCCGGCGGGCACTCCTTAAGCGCCGAGCATCTCCGCCACGGTTGGCAGCAGTTGAAGGCGGCGGGGCAGCTGTAGGCCGCCCCGCCGCTGATTTCAGAGCATCAGCTGGTAGCTGTGCGGCACGTACGCGTAGCCGTCGTCCTTTGTCTCGACATAGCCGACGCCCGGCCATGGCATGTGGTACCCGACGAAGGCGATCTTGTCGGCGGCCAGCATGTCGAGGATTTTGCGGCGCATGGCGGCCGCGGCGGGCTTGTCCATGTCGAACTTCACTTCCCAGTCCGGGAACCCCAGCGACCACACATAGTGGTTGGCGAAATCGGCGCCGAGGTAAAGCTGCGTGCCTTCGCTCTCCACCATGTAGTTCATGTGCCCCGGTGTGTGGCCGAAGGCGCCCATTGCCGTGAGACCGGAGGCGACGGAACCGCCGTCCTCGATAAAGGTCATCTGTTCCGCGAAGGGTTCGACCTTGGTTTTGAAACGCTCATTGTCCTGAGCCGCCCAGGCGTCGAATTCGACGCGGCCGGTGACGTAGCGCGCATTCGGGTAGGTGGGGCTGCCGTCTTCCATCGTCATGCCGCCGATATGGTCGCCGTGCATGTGCGTGAGAACGACGATGTCGACCTGGTCGGGGGTGTAGCCCGCCGCGGCCAGTGCCGCCGTCGTGCCTTCGCCTGACAGACCCGTGTCGAAGAGCACGAGTTCGGCGCCGGTGTTCACGATTGTGGGCGTAAAGAAGAACTGCGCCTGATCGGTCGGCAGATTGGCGGCTGCGGAAGCGGCCTCGAAGGTCTCCTTATCTACGTTCAGTCCGAAAATCGTGTGGGGATCAGGACGGGGCGTGGTGCCCGCAAGCAGCGTTGTCACGTCGAAGTTACCCACCTTGAGCCGCTGGTAGGGGGCCATTTGAGGACCCGTCAAAGGCGCCGCGGCGCGCGCAGCGCTTCCTGAGGCGATGGCGAGCGGCAAAGAAGCCGCACCGGCAAGAGCGGCGCGGCGTGAGAATTTTGGCGAAGTCGACATTGCGTTGGTCTCCCGAAAGTTGAACTCCGGAAAAAGTTAGAGCGACTGCAGGGGCCGACCATATCAACAACGCACAGGTGACTTCACATTTTCGCGCAGAGTCACGTTTGCGAAACTTCGGATTGCTGGACAAATTCGAACCTCTGTGACAACACCGCTCCGACAGGAGACGCCAGATGACAACCACCCGTTTCGCCCCTTCGCCGACAGGCTACATCCACATCGGAAACCTGCGCACGGCCCTGATGAATTACCTCATCGCGCGCAAGGCGGGCGGGACTTTCATTTTGCGGATCGACGACACCGATCCCGAGCGGTCGAAAGAAGAATACGTCGACGGCATCAAACGTGATCTGGAGTGGCTCGGGCTGCATTGGGACCGGATGGAGCGCCAGTCGCTCCGGCTCGACCGTTATGAAGACGCGGCCGACCGTCTGCGCGACATGGGACGGTTTTACGAGGCCTTCGAGACACCGACCGAACTGGACCTGAAGCGCAAGAAACAGCTCAACATGGGCAGGCCCCCGGTTTACGACCGCGCTGCTCTGGCGCTGACGGATTCGGAGAAAGAAGCCTTGCGGGCCGAGCGTGGCGACGGCGTCTGGCGGTTCAAGCTGAACCACGAGCGGATCGAGTGGACCGATGGCATTCTCGGCGACATTTCGATCGATGCGGCATCGGTTTCCGATCCGGTGCTGATCCGGGGCGATGGTCAGTTCCTGTACACGCTCGCCTCAGTCGTTGACGACACCGAAATGGGCGTGACCCATGTGGTGCGCGGATCGGACCATGTGACCAATACGGCGACGCAGATACAGATCATCGAGGCTCTGGGCGGAACCGTGCCGTCTTTTGCGCATCATTCCCTGCTGACCGGTCCGCAGGGCGAAGCCCTGTCGAAACGTTTGGGTACCCTCGCGCTGAAGGATTTGCGCGAGCAAGGCATACAACCGGCGGCGCTTCTGAGCCTGATGGCGCGTCTGGGATCTGCCGACCCCGTGGAGTTGCATGGCGACATTGCGGATCTCATCGACGGCTTTGACATCAGCCGTTTCGGCTCTGCCCCGACGAAATTCGATGTGAACGACCTCTATCCGCTGACCGCACGTTACCTCAGCGGATTACCGCTTGAGGCGGTTGCATCCGACGTCGCTGCCGCCGGCGTACCGGATGAAATGGCCGCGCAGTTCTGGGAAGTGACGCGCGAGAATATCACCACGCTCAAAGATCTCGGAACGTGGTGGGTTCTCATGCGCGACGGTGCAGAGCCTCAGATCGACGAAGAAGATCGGGATTTCGTTGCCGAAGCGATTGCGCTTTTGCCCGAAGAACCATTCGACAGTGAAACCTGGAGCACCTGGACATCGGCGGTCAAGGAAAAGACCGGACGGAAGGGCCGCGCGCTGTTCATGCCCTTGCGCAAGGCGCTCACGGGCCAGAGCCACGGCCCGGATATGTCAGCCTTGATGCCGCTGTTACAGGTGGTCAAAGCGCGCTCTTAGCAGGCGGGGCCGCTTCCTTATCGCCGCGCCGACCGAATTGGATGGGCCGACCCAGGCTCTCGCCCGGCGAGACCGTTGTCCGACGCTTTTTATGATGCGCGTCGCTGGGAGAGCCACCTTGCCGAAGACGGCGGCACTTCGTCCCGGCGAAGTACTTTGACAGAGCGCTGCCCCAGATGGTTGTCGATCAGAGCGGTTTGCGCCTCCGTAAGTTTCTGGTGACGCGGATAAACAGGTTCCGCGCGGTCGTTGACCACGGGAGTGTCCCAGCCATCCGTCGTGTCAAAGAAGTGTTGCACGCCCTGTTCACCGAAGACGTCGTGAAATCCCTGTACCACGACATCAAGGTAGCTGAGCAGTATGACGTGGCCGTTGCGGTCCCTCAGGTTTTCCGGCGCCACCGAATAGATCGCGATTTCAGGTCGGTGCGGGTGATCGTGCTCGACCTGGTGGCTGGCCGGAACACGGGCATAACCGCTTTCGCGCGCGTCCAGAGCCGTCCAGTCCGCGCCGGGAACCGCTGCAATCACGCCCTGAATGCTGTGCCCCGGCGACGGGACGCTGGTCAGCAGGACATTGCCGAAACGGGGCGTCGCCACCCATGCCCGGCGCCAGCCTCTGATCGTCGCCGGTCGCGGGTCCGGGTAAGCATGGCTTCTGGAATTCACAAGGCTGCCGTAGCCGAAGAAATAGGGGTCTTTCATGCATGCCTCATGGCCATAACGCCTGTATCAGATAATCTGACAACACACCCGCTACAAGTGACTTGACCGACATGTGCGGGACGGAATAGCGTTGTATTACGTCACTGCGGGAGAACTGGCTTTGTGCCAGTGCCGAAGGAGCAACCGCCCCGGAATCTCTCAGGCCACCGGACCGTCGCGGCGCAAGGACTCTGGAGAGAGGTGCGTTCCGTGCATCCGCCGAAGGGATAACGATCTCAGGCAAAAGAACAGAGGGGGCATTCACGCGCAGGCCGAGAGCCGCGCAGGAATGCCGATGTTTGCCAGAATGCAGCACCGGCGCAGGTTTGGAGGCCGGATGCAGGCATTGAAAAGAACACCGCTGTTCGCACTGCATGAATCGCTGGGTGCGAAAATGGTGCCTTTCGCCGGCTACGAAATGCCGGTTCAGTACCCGATGGGCGTTCTGAAAGAGCATCTGTACACACGACAGGCCGCGGGGCTTTTCGACGTGAGCCACATGGGGCAAGTGCTGCTCTCCGGCCCGTCCTGGGACGTCGTGGCGCGCGCCTTCGAGGCTTTGGTGCCAGCGGATGTGCTTGGCTTGGCGGACGGTCGCCAGAGGTATGGATTTCTAACGAATGCTGCGGGCGGCATCGAGGATGACCTGATGTTCGCGCGGCGCGGCGATGACCTGTTTGTTGTCGTCAACGCGGCCTGCAAGGACGGCGACCTCGCGTTGATGCGTGCCGGTTTGCCGTCGGAAATCAAGGTGACCGAATTGTCGGAACGCGCGCTGATTGCCTTGCAGGGGCCGGTGGCGGGCAGCGTGATCGCCGCCCTCGATCCGGCAGCGCAGGAGATGCGTTTCATGGATGTCAAGGACCTGTCGCTCTGCGGCCATGCGGTCTGGGCGTCGCGTTCCGGCTACACCGGGGAGGACGGGTTCGAGATTTCGGTGCCGGCGGAAGAGGCGGAGGCCCTTGCCAGGCGTCTGGTGCAGGACGCGGATGTCGCTCCCATCGGCCTAGGGGCGCGCGATTCACTCCGGTTGGAAGCAGGTTTGTGCCTCTACGGCAATGACATTACCGCCAGCACAAGCCCGATAGCGGCAGGCCTCGGCTGGGCCATTCAGAAAGTGCGTCGTCCCGGAGGAGAGCGCGCAGGCGGCTTTCCGGGCGCTGATGTGATCTTTTCCGATCTGAAAAACGGGCCCGCGCAGCGCCGCGTCGGATTGCGACCGGAGGGGCGCGCGCCGATGCGGGATGGGGTGGTCTTGTTTGCGGATGCGGAAAGTGACGAGCAGGTCGGCGCGGTCACGTCAGGCGGGTTCGGCCCGACCGTCCAGGCGCCGATCGCGATGGGATACGTCGATGTGGCCTGCAGCGAGGTCGGAACCAGGCTGTGGGGCAAGGTCCGGGGCAAACGGTTGGCGGTCGACGTGGCGGCGCTGCCTTTTGTCCCCATGGGGTACAAGCGATAGTCAAACAGGAGACTTCAGAATGAAATTCACGGAAGAACACGAATGGTTGCGCCAGGAGGGCGACGAGATCGTGGTCGGAATCACGATCCACGCGGCCGAGCAACTGGGCGACGTCGTCTTTGTGGAATTACCCGAGGAGGGAACCACGGTGAGCAAAGACGATGAAGTCGTGGTGATCGAAAGCGTCAAGGCGGCCAGTGACATTCTGGCGCCTATCGACGGCGAAATCACCGAGGTGAACAGCGCGCTGGCGGACAATCCTGCGGCGGTGAACGAGGATCCGCAGGGAGAAGCCTGGTTTTTCAAGATGACCGCCAGCGACCCGTCGCAAATGGACGAGTTCATGGATGAAGCGGCGTATCAGGCGTACATCGCGTAGCGCCGCGTCCTGCGGGTGAAAGCGCGCTGTCCGCCGCGTGCGATGACAAATACTGGTTCAACCAGAGAGGTTCGAAATATGGTCTACACGCCAACCGACTACCTGCCGTATGATTTTGCAAACCGTCGTCACATCGGGCCGTCCCCGAGTGAAATGGCCGGTATGCTCGAGGTACTGGGATACGA
>JASFFN010000132.1:0-5737 GCA_050124275.1 Roseobacter sp.
CAGCCAGCGCGGACTCGGGCCGTTTCTGACGCCACGGATCATGCGCCCGTAAAAGACCGGGCACTGTTCCAGAGTATCCGCCTCGATGGTCACGGTCACCGGGCACGGAAAGACCCCTTCGACCGCGTCGACATCGCGGGGTTTGAGCTTGCCGAGGCCCCGTGCGGCCAGATCACGCGCGATCCCGCGCACGCCCAGCGCGTCGGGCCGGTTCGGCGTGATCGCAATCTCGATCACCGGATCAACCTTCGAAGGATCATTCGCTTCAAGCCAGTCCACGAAGGACTGGCCCACCTCACCGGACGGGAGTTCGATGATGCCGTCATGTTCGTCCGACAGCTCCATTTCCCGCTCCGAGGCCATCATGCCAAAGCTCTCGACGCCACGGATTTTCCCCACGCCGATGGTGGTATCGATCCCCGGCACGTAGACGCCCGGCTTGGCGACAACGACCGTGATCCCTTCACGCGCGTTGGGCGCGCCGCAGATGATCTGCTTGACGCCCTCGTCGGTTTCCACCTGACAGACTTGCAGCCGGTCCGCATCGGGGTGCTTTTCCGCGGATTTGACATAGCCGATGGTAAAGTCGCGCAGTTTCGCCGCACGGTCTTCCACCCCTTCCACCTCGAGACCGAGATCGGTCAGCGCGTAGAGGATTTCATCCAGCGTCGCGGTGGTGTCGAGGTGGTCTTTCAGCCAGGAGAGGGTGAATTTCATTTGTTTCCTCTTTCAAACCCAAAGAGCAATTATTTGAATGATGAAGCCGATGAGAATGGATGCCATTCCAAGGTAAGTCATTCTGACATAGTGCGCATATTTTCTTTTTGCTTCAGCACTTGGCTCCTCAGTTCCTAAACGCAACGCGAATTCGATACGTCCGTCATGCACATTGCGATTGAAGTCGATTTGCCATCTGAAAAGGATCAAAATACCAACAACATCGAACATCAGCCCAAGCGTCTGAATTACATCTGGATCAGCAGCAAGTTTCACGATTGAGCCCACAAATGAGCCCACAAAACAAGCACCGCGGGCGGCCCGAGGGTGGGTGCGGGAACGCGCCCGCCCTCGGGGCCGGGTCGAGCCCGGTTCGGGGCTGACACCCCGCACACGAAAGTCTGCGAGGTCATCGCGAGAGGCCCCCATGCAAGGTCGGCTGGTCAAGCGCGGCAAAGCCGTAGTGCCGCAGCCAGCGCAGGTCGCTGTCGAAGAAGGCGCGCAGGTCGGGGATGCCGTATTTCAGCATGGCGATGCGGTCGATGCCCATGCCGAAGGCAAAGCCCTGCCAGTCTTCCGGGTCGATCCCGCCGGCCTGCAGTACCTTGGGGTGCACCATGCCGGAGCCCAGCACCTCCATCCAGTCGTCGCCTTCGCCGATGCGCAACTGACCGTCAACCCAGGAGCACTGGATGTCGACTTCGGCAGAAGGTTCCGTGAAGGGGAAGTGCGACGCGCGGAACCGCGTCTTGATGCCGTCGATTTCGAAAAAGGCCGAGAAGAACTCTTCCAGAACCCATTTCAGGTTCGCCATAGAGATGTCCTTGTCGATCGCGAGGCCCTCGACCTGATGGAACATCGGCGTATGGGTCTGGTCATAGTCCGCGCGGTAAACGCCACCCGGGCAGATGATCCGCAGGGGCGCGCCCCGTGCCTCCATCGTCCGGATCTGCACGGGCGAGGTATGGGTGCGCAGCACATGCGGCGGGCGCTCGTCCCCTTCGGCACGGTGCATGTAAAAGGTGTCCATCTCGGCGCGCGCCGGATGGTGACCCGGTATGTTGAGCGCGTCGAAGTTGTACCAGTCGGTATCGATGCGCGGCCCTTCGGCAACCGAGAAGCCCATCTCGCCGAAGATCGCGGTCACCTCTTCCATCACCTGGCTGACCGGATGGATGGTGCCCTGCGCCCGCTCGCGCGCGGGCAGGGTCACGTCAAGCCACTCGTCCCGCAGACGGGCGTCGAGCGCTGCATCCGACAGTGCTGCCTTCTTCGCGGCCAGTGCCGAATTGATCTCGTCCTTCAGCGCATTCAGCGCGGGCCCGGCCACCTGACGTTCCTCGGGCGTCATCCTGCCCAGCTCGCGCATCCTGAGCGCCACCTCGCCCTTCTTGCCTACCGCCGCCAGACGGATCGCCTCGAGCGCGTTTTCATCTCCCGCATCCGCAATCTGACCAAGGTACTTTTGTTTCAGGTCGTCCATGTGTCGCGCATTCCCTTCGTTTGCCGTGTCTCCTAGCAGAACGGCCACTGATGGCAAGACAACCGGCCTCAATTTGGCCAAACTTGCCCGCTAGCCCCCGGAACGGCAGGAACCGGGGCGGAGAGCGAGATGACCGATACGACGGCTGAAAAAGTCTGGTGGACAGCACCAATCAGATCTGATGTGAAGACGATCGCCATCAAACCCTATTTCTCGGATGTCGATCTGGAAAATTCGAGGCTCGAAGACATGGCACAGATGGAAAGAAGCATTCAATCCTATCGGCCGTACCCGGCAGACTACATCCCGGATGAATTGCGCTGGTTTCAACGGGTCGTTACCGAAAAGGACCGCAATCTTCCGGATGCTTTCAAAGGGTATGCAGGTACGCTGGTGATCTCCGAAGCCATGCGGGATGTCCTTGCGGAATTCGATCTGGAGTCATCGCAGATGTTCGAATGTCCGCTTTACGACATCAAACCAACCGACGACAAACTGGCCCGAAAACTCGGCCGAACAGAAGCGGACCGGACCAGGCAAGACCCGCGCCGCTGGTTTCTTCGGCACATTTCGGAAACGAAAACGGCCTTGCGGGTCGAGCATGTAAAGGACTTGGAAGAAAGCATCTCCCGTCCCGGAATTTAGAGCGTTTTCGGAAACCAGTTTCCGAAAATCGCCCTCGATCGCGCAACCGCCCTGAACGGCTCCCCCATATGGCGCGATCCCCAGTTAGATTCGGTGGTCTTTTTCAACGACACCGTCAAACGCGCCATCATGGCCAAAGGGTTGCGCACGCCCGCCCTGAAATTCAAACCCTGCCCGCTGGTGTGAAACGAAAAAAGCCGCCCCAGAAGGCGCGGCTTTCCAGCAGTCCAAGTCACAACAGCTTCAGGCGGCCAGCGCGTCCTGCGCCTGCTTGACGATGGCGCCGAAGGCATCGGGTTCGTTCACGGCGAGGTCAGCCAGCACCTTGCGGTCCACTTCGATACCCGCGAGGTTCAGGCCGTTGATGAAGCGGCTGTAGGTCAGCGCTTCGTCATGGCTGCGCACCGCGGCGTTGATTCGCTGGATCCACAGCGCACGGAAGTTGCGCTTGCGGTTCTTGCGGTCGCGGGTGGCGTACTGGTTGGCCTTGTCGACGGCCTGACGCGCCACCTTGAAGGTGCTCTTGCGGCGGCCGTAGTAGCCTTTGGCGGCCTTGATGACTTTCTTGTGACGGGCGTGGGTGACGGTTCCACCTTTAACACGGCTCATGTTCTTATCCTCTCAGGCCAGAATTAGCGGTCGTAGGGCATGAAGCCCTTGATGATCTTTGCATCGGGTTCAGACAGCGTGGTGGTGCCACGCGCGTCGCGGATGAACTTCTTGGTGCGTTTGATCATGCCGTGGCGCTTGCCGGCCTGAGCGGACATCACCTTGCCGGTGGCTGTCACCTTGAAGCGCTTCTTGGCGCTCGATTTGGTCTTCATTTTTGGCATTTCCGTCTCCTTCATATCAGATCGGTCCAAAGCGCGGCTCGGCATGCCATATCGGCCGGCCGCGCGATCAGGAGACGGTCTCTAGAGGAAAGAAGAACATGTGGCAAGGGGAAGGCGCGGATTTATACCCGCTGTGCAACGCAATTGCGAGCAGAGCGCCGCATAGGCTTTGTGGCCATGAATGCGGGGGCTTGCTCGCGCTCTCGCAGTTCACTGTCTGAAAGTGATGAACAAGTCCGCCCGGTGAAACCTGTCGCTGCAACGGGCGATACTGTGTTCAGGCAAAATTAAAGGCCGAGGACGTCCTTTACCGCGGAATCAACGATACCCGCCAGAAGCGCCTTGCGGTCCGCCTCACAACCTTCCTCCAACTCGACGATAAAGGCGGCGCGGAGCTTTTCCTTTTCCTCGTCGGTTGTAGCGTGATCTGCGATGTCTATCTCACGATTGATCAAAGACACAGCGACCATTTTCTCCACCACGCTGATGATCGCCTCCTCATCGCCACCGGTCACCTCGGCAAGACTGTCGCACGAGTGGTGCAGCAAGCCTGCTGCTTCCTGGATCATCAACTCGAGTGTCGGTTCAGCGTGCGCCGCCGATGCGGTTATGGTCACGCTTGCCGCACCTACGCACAAAATGTGTTTCATTTTCATTAATTTTTTTCCCTGTCTGGAGGTGTTATCGAAATCACCCTCCGAGGATGGCTCCGGCTACCGCTCCGCCTGCAGCACCTTTTTTGCCGCCGACGAGCGCACCGACACCGCCCCCGATTACCGCGCCTTTCAGCCTCTTTTTGGCCGAAGCATCGCTTGCCGACATAACGGTGAAGGAAAGGGCCAGCGCAAGCATGGCGAGAACTCCCGAGATTCTGTTGATGAGCATGTGCATCTCCATTTCTTGAAATTTATAATATGTTGCGAGACTATCCCGCAGGTATTGGGTTGGCAACGGATATTGCGTTTTCCAGCCTCCCTAAGTGCGCATTGGAAATGCGTCCTGTTTACTTGGTCAGGTTCGGCATTGGCGATCCAAATTTGGCATACGCAAAGTCGGCCCGGAGGCTTCGCCGAGTAGACGCCTGAAGCATCTGTTTGGATAAATAGCGCCAAAGCTCGTCTATTCGGGATCCGTGTTATAGATCAGCCTTTCGTCACAGGGCGCCACGCGTAGAATGTTTGTGGAGCCCGGGACATTGAAGGGCAGGCCAGCCGTGACGACGATCTGATCGTCCTGGTCGGCATAGCCGAGACTGCGGGCAGCTCTGACAGAGGCGACAACTGCCTCTTTGAACCGTCCGACTTCGCTGGTGAGCACGCAATTCGTACCCCATGTCAGTGACAAGCGGCGCGCGGTCCCCCGAACCGAGGTCATGACAATGATCGGGACGCGCGGCCGTTCGCGCGCCACAAGCGCTGCGGTGGTGCCGCTTTCACTGAAGCAACAGATCGCCTTGATATTTGTTGTCTCTGCGATCTCGCGGGCGGCGGACACAATACCATCCGCAATCGTGCGCCCCTTGGCTTCGCGCGACGCCTCGATGATCTGTGTATAGGTCGGATCCTGCTCGACCTCGATCGCCACATTGTTCATCGTTGTGACAGCCTCGATAGGATAGGCCCCCGCTGCCGATTCGGCTGACAGCATGACGGCGTCCGCGCCTTCGTAAATCGCCGTCGCGACATCCGACACCTCCGCGCGCGTCGGCACCGGACTTTCGATCATGCTCTCCATCATCTGCGTGGCGACGATGACCGGCTTGGCCGCCGCACGGCACTTGCGCACCAGACGCTTCTGAATCGGCGGAACGTTCTGCACGGGCAGTTCGACACCCAGATCACCGCGCGCCACCATGATGCCGTCGCTCACGGTCAGAATGTCATCGAAGTTTTTCACCGCGGCAGGTTTTTCGATCTTGGACAGTACGGCGGCACGCCCGTTGGCAAGCGCTGACGCTTCCAGAACATCTTCTGCCCGCTGAACGAAAGACAGGGCCAGCCAGTCCACACCCAGATCGCAGACGAACTCGAGGTCTTTTCGGTCCTTGTCGGAAAGGGCC
>JASFFN010000133.1:0-5731 GCA_050124275.1 Roseobacter sp.
AGAACAATAGACCAGCGAGGGGTGCGCCTTGAGCAGCGTTTCATGGTCCAGCCCGTATTTCTTCAGCCCGCCGGGCTTGTAGTTTTCGATCACCACATCGGCTCCCGCCGCAAGCTGGCGCACGGTGTGCTGGCCGTTTTCGGTCGAGATATCGATCGCAACCGAGTGCTTGTTGCGGTTGGCGGCGATGAAATAGGCGGAAAGATCGGTCGGATTGCCGCTTGCATCGCGTGCGTAGTTGGGCCCCCAGCTGCGCGTGTCATCGCCACCGGTTTTGGGGTTCTCCACTTTGATGACTGTCGCACCGAGATCGCCGAGCAGCTGCGTCGCCGTCGGTCCCGCCAGAATGCGGCTCAGATCGAGCACAACCAGCCCGCCAAGGGCTCTGGGCATATCAGATGCGTCCGTCATAGCTGCCTCGTTCGATATGTGCTGCAATAACCGTGAAGGTTTCCGCTGCAAGCGCCTGTTGCAGCGCCGCCTCGAGCCCGGCGCGCGACTGAACCGTCGTGCCGGCACCGCCAAAGGCGCGTCCGATCGCCGCGAAATCATGCTGCGCGAAATCGACACCGCGGTTCTTCAACTGTCTTGAGCGTTGTTTTAATTCGATCAGCGCCAGCGAGGCGTCGACAAACACCACGAAGATCGGGCGCAGCCCCAATTCCGCCGCCGTGGCAAGTTCTCCCGCGACCATCAGAAATCCCGCATCGCCGGAGAAGGAGACGACTGGTGTGTCGGGAGCGGCGATCTGGGCGCCCATCGCAAGCGGGACAGCGCATCCCATCGTGCACAGGGCGGAGGACTGGATCAGACCGCGCGGCGCGTAGCACTGCCACATCTGGCTCAGGAGAATCCGGTGCGCCCCGCTGTCCGCGGTGGCAATGGTGTCGCGCGGCAGAACCGCGCGGCAGGTGTCGATGACAGCCGCCGGCCCCCAGGCGTCGTCTCTCGGAAAAGCCCGTGTCAGCGCCCGCCTGACCGATCGGGGCTCCCCGTCCGGCCATGTGCTCTGCGGAGAGACACCGGTCGAGATCGCTTTCAGCGAAGCCGAGCAGCTTGCGATGATATTGAGACCGGACTGATGCATGTAGTGGTGATTTGGCTCGGCGGTAATGTCGATGACGCGCTGCGTGGCAGGTGACCAGACGTTGCGCCAGCCCGTCCGCATCTCGATCGGATCGTAGCCGAGGCAGAGGATCAGATCCGCCGCCTGCACGAGCGGCAGCAAATGCCTGTCCGCCAGCGGCGACAGGCCCGCACCCCCGAGGGACAGGGGGTGATCTTCCGGCAGCAGACCCTTGGCCTTGTAGGTTGTGATCACGGGTAGGCCGAAGGTCTCGGCAAAATCCGTCAAGGCCGTTCCTGCATCTTCGTTCATGGCGTCGACGCCAGCGATGAGCAGGGGACGCCGTGCTTCCTGCAGCCAGCGCCGGGCCTTTTCGAGGTCTTCTCCGGCCGGCGCCGTCATCGCTGCCGCTGCACGCGGAGCAGGGGCCAGCGCCGGCACGTGCGCATCGGCGACCGAGATCGGGACGTCGATGTGCACCGGGCCCGGCCTGCCTTCTGTCGCGATAGCAACGGCCTTGTCGGCAATGACATGCGCCGCGCCCGGTACCAACGAAAAGCTCGCCTTGGTGATCGGGCGGAACACTGCCTGCTGGTCCAGCACCTGATGTGTATAGGTCTGTGCCTCGTCGGGATCGACGGCCCCGGCCAGCACGATCATCGGTACACGGTCCTGTTGGGCATTGGCCACGGCATTCACGCCATTCAGCGCGCCGGGCCCAACAGTGGCGACGAGAACAGCCGGCGCACGTGTCTGGTGGTACACACCTTCTGCCATGAAGGCTGCCGCATTCTCGTGTTTTGCCAGAATGAACCTTATGCCCGCAGCCTCCAATGCATCCACGAGCGTCAGAACCTCGCCACCCGGCATGCCGAAAGCATACCGGCACCCCGCCTGAAAAAGTCTGCGGGCGAGTGCGTCGGCCGCGCGAATGCTGCTTTTTTCCGCCACGGTTGTATCGCCCTCCGGTCTCGTCACGCCATTTACGTCACAGTGGCCGCCCGAATGAGGGCAACTCATCCGTGCGACTGCCTTGCAGCCAGCCCGTCAGTCGATGCGAACCTTTACAGGCAATGGCGCGCTTCAGCGGCGACGGTCCCGGCGTGAAGACATCGGTTGAAACGCAACGCCTACATGCGCTTCGCAATAGGGTTTTCCCTGCTGCACCGGCAGTCCGCAGAACCAGAAATCTTCGGTTGCGGGGTCGCCGACAGGCCATTTGCAGGTGCGTTCCGTCAATTCCATGAGAGACAGCTTTTTCGCCTTCTTCTCGACAGCGGACACTTTCGCCAGTGCCTCCGGGCTGATTTCATTCGCGGAAGGCTGCGGTGGCAGCGGCTGACCCGCCGGTATGATCTGCTTGCGCGCCGGCAACGGTTTGGGCGCGGGCGCCTCCGGTTCTCTTGACGCCGGCGGCGCGGGTTTTGCGGCAGGTTTGCTCTTGGCTTCGGCTTTTGTGGCGGATTGCGGCTTCACATCGCTTTTCGCGGCGGCTGGTGTCCGGTTCGACAAGCCAAGGCGGTGCACCTTGCCGATGACGGCGTTGCGCGTCACCCCGCCCAGTTCTTTTGCGATCTGACTGGCGGACTGGCCTTCGCCCCACATTTTCTTGAGCAACTCAACCCGTTCGTCTGTCCATGACATCAGCAGATCCCCAATTCAAAAGGCGGCCCGAAGAGCAGGGGCCGCCGTCACTTTAGCTGGGGTCTTATTGTAAGCACTCGAAAAGGAGATACAAGCGCAGAAAGCCGCGCGTGCCGATGAGACAGGGATTTGTCGATCGGATGTTCGGTTTCCGGCAAAAACTGCTTTGCTTTGGCGCTCGGCTGCCGTAATTGAACTGCATGAGCACGAACCGCAACATTCTACGACGACGCCGGTCATCCGCTGCATAATCCGCAGCGAAGGGACTCGTGCCGTCGCACATGCTCTCGATCCCCCCGACCCGACAAACAGAACTTAACCCCGCTGATGGCGCAACCGTTTCCGCCAAAGCCTCGACCCCCGCTGAGGATGATCCGATGATCCCCACACTTCTGCCCACCTACGCCCGTGCCCCCCTGAGCTTCGTCAAAGGCGAAGGCTCCTGGCTGATCGAGGCGGATGGCCGACGGTTTCTCGACCTCGCGGCGGGGATTGCGGTGACCGCAATGGGGCATGCGCACCCCAAGCTTGTGGCCGTGTTGACAGAACAGGCACAGGCGTTGTGGCACACGTCGAACCTCTACCAGATCCCGCAGCAACAGGCGCTGGCGGATCGGCTGACGGACCTGACATTTGCCGATACCGCGTTCTTTACGAACTCCGGCACGGAGGCCTGCGAACTGGCGGTCAAGATGGCCCGCAAGTACTGGAGTGACAAAGGGCATCCGGACCGCACGGAAATCATTACTTTCAGTGGATCCTTCCATGGGCGTTCCTCGGCGGGCATCGCCGCGGCGGGGTCCGAAAAGATGACGAAAGGCTTCGGCCCGCTGTTGCCCGGCTTTACGCATCTGGAATTCGGAGATCACGATGCGCTGCACGCCGCGGTCGGCGACAAGATCGCCGCAATCCTCATCGAGCCTGTGCAGGGAGAAGGCGGGATACGTCCCGTGCCGGATCAGTGTCTGAAAGGCCTTCGCGATCTCTGCGACACTCACGGCATTTTGCTGATATTTGACGAGGTGCAATGCGGCGTCGGACGGACCGGCAAGCTGTTCGCGCACGAATGGGCAGGCATATCGCCGGACATCATGATGGTGGCAAAGGGGCTTGGCGGCGGCTTTCCCATCGGTGCCGTGCTGGCCACCGAAGAGGCTGCAAGCGGCATGACCCTCGGTACTCACGGCTCGACATATGGCGGCAATCCCCTCGGATGTGCGGTCGGCTCGGCGGTGCTTGATCACGTTGCGGACCCGGCTTTCCTTGCCGACGTCGCGCGCAAGGGGGCGTTGTTCCGCCAGAAGCTCGAAGGGTTGGTTGCATCGCATCCGGATGTCTTCGACAGCGTGCGCGGCGCGGGCCTGATGCTGGGCATCGTGTGCAAGGCGACGAACACCGATGTGGTTCGGCAAGCCCAAAGCGAATTGCTGCTGACGGTTCCGGCTGCCGACAACGTGGTGCGGCTGTTGCCGGCGCTGACCATCTCCGACGCAGAAATCGCCGAAGCGGTTACCCGGATGGACGCAGCCGCGAGCGCCCTCGAAGCTTCTTCAGGAGAAAGGGTCTGAAAATGAACCATTTCCTCGATATTCATCTGACAGACCCGGACGATCTGCGCGCGATCATAGACCAAGCGGCACAGATGAAGTCGAGACGCGCCGGGCGTCCGCGCGGCGCCCCAGACAGTGACCTGCCGCTCAAGGACCACATCGTCGCGCTCATTTTCGAAAAGCCGTCGACACGCACACGCGTCTCCTTTGACGTGGGTGTGCGCCAGATGGGGGGGCAGACGATGGTCTTGTCCGGCTCGGACATGCAACTCGGTCATGGAGAGACGATTGCCGACACCGCGCGCGTTCTCAGCCGTTATGTCGATCTCATCATGATCCGCACCTTCGACGAAGCAGTGCTGACCGAAATGGCGGAATTCGCGACCGTACCGGTCATAAACGGACTGACGGACCGTACGCATCCGTGCCAGATCATGGCGGATGTCATGACATTCGAGGAACACCGCGGCCCGATCGCGGGCAAAAAGGTCGTCTGGTCGGGGGATGGCAACAACGTCTGCGCGTCCTTTCTCCATGCGGCGGGGCAGTTCGGGTTTAATATGACCTTCACCGGCCCGCCGACGCTGGATCCTGATCGGGAGTTCGTGGATCTCGCGCGTTCGAAAGGCGTCGACGTGATCATCGAGCGTGATCCGATGAAGGCCGTCGAAGGCGCCGACCTCGTCGTCACCGACACATGGGTGTCGATGCACGACGCGCAATCCGCCCGCGAACGGCGTCACAACCAATTGCGGCCCTACCGCGTGGATGCCAATTTGATGTCGCGGGCAAAACCCGATGCGCTTTTCATGCACTGTCTTCCGGCGCACCGCGATGACGAGGCAACCTCCGAGGTGATGGATGGGCCGCATTCGGTGATCTTTGACGAGGCCGAGAACCGCCTGCATGCGCAAAAAGCGATCATGCGCTGGTGCCTCGGGGTCTGAGGCAGATCAGCGCCGTGCCTTGGCGCGCAAGGTGGGGTCTGCCTGCGTCGGATCGTCCGGCCAGGGGTGCTTCGGATAGCGCCCGCGCATGTCCTTGCGGACGTCCGCATAGGACGACCGCCAGAAGCCGGGCAGGTCTTCGGTGACCTGCACCGGGCGCTGCGCGGGGGACAGCAGCGTGATCCTGAGGGGGCGTCCCGCCACCTGCGGATGCTCGTTCACGCCGAAAAGCTCCTGAAGCCGCAGGGAAATTTCCGGCCGCTCGCCATCATAGCTTATCGCCACCTGCCGGCCCAGCGGGGTGACGAAATGGGCCGGCACAAGTCGATCCAGCGCCTCGGCCTGTTCCCAGTCAAGCAGGGATCGGAGCGCGGGCAGAATATCGAAAGCCTTCCACTGCTCTGCTGTTCGAACGCCTTTCAGATAGGGAAGCAGCCAGTCTTCTAGAGTGTCGATGAGCCGCTCTTCATCGAGGTCCGGGAAGTCCGGGTCCGTCGCACGCATCAGTTTCGCGCGCGCGATGA
>JASFFN010000134.1:0-5721 GCA_050124275.1 Roseobacter sp.
AGATGGCGGAACACGGGTTCCGCAGCCAGATCGCGGGAACGCTGAAGATCGACGTGGCCGAGCACGTCGACAAGCGCACTCTGCGCTTCATGGGACCCGGCGCCGCCTATGCCTACATCGCCATGGGTCAGGCCATTGCGGATGCAGGTCTTGAACCGGCAGCCATTTCCAATCCGCGCACTGGTCTGGTGGCCGGGTCCGGTGGGCCTTCCACCAGTGCAATGCTGGCCGCGCACAACGTGGTGCGTGAAACCGGAGCAACCAAGCGCATCGGTCCCTTTGCCGTGCCCAAATGCATGTCGTCCACGGTCAGCGCAAACCTCAGCACCGCCTACAAGATCAAGGGGATAAACTATTCGATCACGTCGGCTTGCTCCACTTCACTGCACTGCATCGGCAACGCGGCCGAGCAGATCATGCTTGACAAGCAGGACGTGATGTTCGCAGGCGGCGGCGAAGAACTGGACTGGACCCTGTCCTGCCTTTTCGATGCCATGGGCGCGATGAGCAGCAAGTACAACGACACGCCCGAAAAGGCGAGCCGCGCCTTTGATGCCGGCCGCGACGGATTCGTGATCTCAGGCGGCGGCGGCATCGTCGTTCTGGAAGAACTGGAGCACGCACTGGCGCGCGGGGCAAAAATTTATGCCGAAGTGACGGGCTATGCCGCGACATCGGACGGTCATGACATGGTCGCACCCTCCGGCGAAGGCGGCGAACGCGCGATGCGCCTAGCGCTGAACACTCTGCCAGAAGGTCGCAGCGTGGGCTACATCAACGCGCATGGAACATCGACGCCGGTGGGAGACGTGGGCGAGATCGAAGCGGTGCGCCGCGTCTTTGGTGAAGGGTCGACACCGCCCGTCAGTTCGACCAAATCCATGACAGGGCACGCGCAGGGCGCCGCCGGAGCGCTGGAAACCATTTTCAGCCTGTTGATGCTTGAAAACGACTTCATCGCGAAATCCATCAATGTCGAGACGCTCGATCCGGCGCTCAATCCGCAAGAAATTGCGCTGGAACGCATCGACAACGCCGGCCTCGATTCGGTGATGACCAACTCCTTCGGATTTGGCGGCACCAACGGGTCGATGATCCTCTCGAAATATCTGGACTGAGGAATAGGGATATGTCAGGTCTCTTGGCAGGAAAACGCGGTTTGATAATGGGCGTTGCCAACGAACGCTCGATCGCCTGGGGCATCGCAAAGGCAATGGCGGATGCAGGTGCAGAGCTGGCGTTCACCTATCAGGGAGAGGCTTTCGGCTCGAGGTTGGCCCCCCTGGCGGAATCCATCGGCTCGGACTTCATGGTCGACGCGGACGTCACCGACGACGCATCTCTGGATGCCGCTTTCAGCGCTCTTGCCGCGCGCTGGCCCACAATTGATTTCGTCGTGCATGCGATCGCCTTTTCGGACAAGTCCGAACTGACCGGGCGCATCCTCAATACGTCGCGCGAAAACTTCAAAAACTCGCTCGACATCAGCGCCTATTCCTTCATCGATATCGCGCGCCGCGCGCATCCTTTGATGGTGGAAAATGGCGGGTGCCTGATCGCCCTGACCTACATGGGCTCGAACCGCGTAACGCCCAATTACAACGTGATGGGCGTGGCCAAGGCCGCTCTGGAAAGTGCGACGCGCTATCTTGCCAACGATCTCGGCCGCGACCGTATCCGCGTTAACGCCATTTCTCCCGGACCGATGAAAACGCTCGCAGGCGCCGCCATCGGTGGCGCGCGCAAGACTTTCAAGTTCACCGAGAAAAATGCCCCGCTTGGAACAAACGGTACACTCGAGGCGGTGGGCGGCACGGCGGTCTATCTTGCCTCGGATGCGGGGGCCTGTACCAGCGGCGAGGTCATCCGCGTCGATGGCGGGTACCATGTACTGGGCATGCCTCAGGGCGAAAACCTGTAAACGCGCGGTAAATTGCACATTTGCGCCAAAAATGCGCCGCATTGAATTGTGATTCTACCGGCATGAAACAGGATGTCAGTAAGAGTACCCTTCGCCAATTCAATTATCGCGAGCGTGCGCTTCGGGCGCGGACCTACGCGCGCATATTGATGCCGGTTTGTCTTTTCCTGGCAAGCGCCACGGCCTGGCAGGACCCGGTTCTGGGGGCCAAGCTGTCGGACGGGCTGACGGAAATCAAACCGATCGCGGCAAGTTATCTTGCCGACACCCCGCTGGAAGATCTCCTCGGGCCGCTGCAGGCGGATATGCCACGGGATGAGGCCGCCGAAGCGGTCCAGCGCATAACCGCCGCGGCAGATTTGCCCGACGGCGATGTTGTGGTGAACCGCCAGTAATCGGGCCGATCAAAGTTCTTGGCAGCTTTGTCCGAATTGCAAGCGTTCAGGCCGGCTCCAGACGCATCAGTTCGATCGCAAAGGTCAGGTCTTTGCCTGCAAGAGGATGGTTGGCATCGAGCGTCACCGTCGCTTCATCCGAAGCCAGCACCGTCACCGGTATCGCACGACCATCCGGCGCCTGCATCTGCAGCTGTGTTCCCGGGTCAAGCGGAATATCCTCCGGGATACCTTCCCGAGGAACGTCGTGGCGCATGTCTGGATTGACCGGTCCATAGGCTTGATCGCAGGCAATCTCGACTGTCTTTTTTTCCCCGACGGCCATACCCGGCAACACATCGTCGAGACCTGCTATGACCTGACCGGAGCCCACGACGAATTCCAGCGGATCCCGCCCTTGAGAACTATCGAATGTCGTTCCGTCACCCAGCGTGCCGGTGTAATGAATGGCGACGGTGTCGCCGGTCTTGACCTTTGTCATGCAGTGTCCAATCATTTTTGAGAGAAGAGTGTGGAAGGCCGCGTATCTGCGCGGGTACTTCGATACAGGTACAGACTGCGCGCTTATGCTTTCCGTGTAAACCCGAGATGACCGCGATTTCACTCTTTTACACCAGAGCGCACCGTGACACTCTGTAGCAGAAACCCTGAAAAGGCCCCAGAGATGCCAATCACCACCTGTGTCTTCGATGCCTACGGCACGCTGTTCGATGTTTCAGCGGCCGCACGACAGGCAGCCGCCGAGGCGGACTTCAGCTACATCGGCGACACATGGCCCACTCTTGCAGAACACTGGCGGCAGAAGCAGCTGCAGTACACCTGGCTGCGCGCCGTGGTCGATGCGCATGAGGATTTCTGGCAGATCACCCGGCAAGGACTGGACTGGGCGCTCGAAAAAACCGGATATGGCGATGACCCTGCCCTGCGCGAGCGTTTGCTGGCGCTTTACTGGGAACTTGAAAGTTATCCCGAAGTGCCCGACATGCTGAAAGCTCTCAAGGCCGGTGGGTTGCAAACCGCGATTCTTTCGAACGGATCACCGGACATGCTGCAAGGCGCCGTTGCTTCAGCCGGCATCGAAGCCTGGCTGGATGATGTGCTCTCGGTCGAAACCGTCGGTGTCTTCAAACCGGATGCGCGGGTCTACGATCTTGTGGCCAAGAGGTTCGGCTGCGACACTGACGCCGTTTTGTTCTGTTCTTCGAACGGCTGGGACGCGGGCTGCGCGGCAGGCTACGGTTTTGAGACGGTCTGGGTGAACCGCGCCTGCGACCCTGTGGACCGGCTGCCCTGGACCCCTGCGCATATCCGCAGCGATCTTACCGAAATTCCGAAACTGGCAGGTGTCTGATGCCGCACTTCAAGACCTCCGACGGGCTGTTTCTGCACTACACGGACGAAGGCAGCGGGGTACCGGTTTTATGTCTTGCCGGATTGACCCGGACAACCGCCGACTTTGACTACGTGACACCACATCTGGCGGATACGCGCTTGATAAAACTCGATTACCGTGGCCGCGGGAAATCGGATTGGGACAGCAACTGGCAGAACTACAATCTCGTCACCGAAGCACGCGATGTCATCGAGCTGCTCGACCACCTCGGCCTTGAAAAGGCTGCTGTCCTTGGGACGTCGCGCGGCGGATTGCTCGCCATGGGCCTTGCCTTTGGCGCGAAAGAGCGCCTTGCCGGTGTGGCCCTGAACGACATAGGGCCGGAGCTCAATCCAGAGGGTCTTTCCTTTATCATGGGATATCTCGGCAAGCGTCCAAAGGCCGCAACCCACAAAGAGGCGGCGCGGGCGCTGGAAGCGAACATGACCGGTTTCGTCGATGTGCCGTTCTCCCGTTGGATTGAGGAGGCCGTAAAGCATTTCGTGGAAAAGGAAGACGGGCTCGATATCACCTACGACCCGAAGCTGCGCGACGCCGTCGAACACCAGGGCGCGCAGGCCGCACCGGATCTGTGGCCGTTTTTCGACGCGATGCAGGGCTTGCCGCTGGCCTCGATCCGCGGCGAAAACTCGGACTTGTTAATCCCGTCCACGCTTGCAGAGATGCAGTGTCGACGGCCCGACATGATCGCCGCGACCGTGCGCGGACGCGGACATATCCCGTTTCTGGACGAGCCGGAATCCGTTACGGCGCTGCGGGCCTGGGTTGGGCAGCTGACATGAACATCGACATGATCCGCGCCGCGCAGTCGCGCCTTGCCGGCAGAGTGCGATACACTCCGCTGCTGTCATCGCCTTTCCTCGACGATCTGGCTGGACGCAGGGTCTGGGTGAAAGCAGAGTGCCTGCAGCACACCGGCAGCTTCAAATACCGGGGCGCTTTATCCGCGATCTCGGCACTCGACCCCGATGAACGCAGACGCGGCGTTATCGCCTATTCCAGCGGCAATCACGCACAGGGTGTCGCTCTCGCGGCACGACAGGCGCGGTCTCCTGCGGTAATTATCATGCCTGCGGATGCGCCCCGCGTTAAGATCGAAAACACCCGTGCGCTGGGTGCCGAGATCGTTCTCTACGATCGCGTTGCGGGCGAAGATCGCGATGCCATCGGCGCCGACATCGCGTCGAAACGAAATCTGATGCTGATCAAACCCTTCGACAATGCGCAGGTCATCGCCGGACAGGGGACAACTGGTCTGGAGATCGCGGAACAGGCACGCGCCGAGGGAATTGAAAAGGCGGACGTCATCGTCTGCTGCGGCGGTGGCGGTTTTGCCTCTGGCATCGCGCTGGCGCTCGCCGCAGAGGCCCCAAAAATGCGGGTGCGGCCAGCCGAGCCTGAAAACTTCGACGACATGATCCGGTCTCTCGCGGCGGGCGAGCGCCTCAGCAACGCCACCACATCCGGCAGCATATGCGATGCGATCATCTCGCCGACACCGGGTGAGCTCACTTTTCCGATCCTCCAGCGCCTTGCCGGTACGGGATTTGTCGTTACCGACGACGAAGCCTTGCATGCGATGGCCCTGGCATTCTCGCACCTGAAGGTCGTCGCGGAGCCCGGTGGCGCCGTAGCTCTCGCCTCTGCCTTGTTCCGACGGTCCGAGATCGAGGCCGACGACGTGATCGTCACGATTTCCGGCGGCAACGTGGATGCGGACGTGTTCCAGCTGGCACTCACCCGCCACGCTGGTACCGCGACGTGACATCGCAAACGCCTGCGCTGAGGAGGAAACCATGCACATAGCACCACTTGGGGACGTCAACCTGCACTACCGCGTGGACGGGCCGGCGGACGGACGACCCGTCGTCTTTGCGAATTCCCTCGGCACGGACATGCGGCTGTGGGATCCGATCCTGCCGCTGCTGCCCAAGGGACTGAAGATCATCCGCTTTGACAAGCGCGGCCACGGGTTGTCGACCTGTCCGCCCAGCCCCTACGCCATGGGCGCG
>JASFFN010000135.1:0-5702 GCA_050124275.1 Roseobacter sp.
TCGGATTTTCGCGCTGCTTCGTTAGAAAACCCTGAATCCAATCGGGGGACGGTATGAAAGACATCCTTGAACAGCTTGACGACAGGCGCGGGGCCGCACGGCTCGGCGGCGGGCAAAAACGGATCGATGCGCAGCATGGACGCGGAAAGCTGACAGCGCGGGAGCGTATCGATCTTTTGCTTGACGAGGGCAGCTTCGAAGAATTCGACATGTTCGTCACCCACCGTTGCACCGAGTTCGGGATGGAAAAGCAAAAGCCTGCAGGCGACGGCGTCGTCACCGGCTGGGGTACGATCAACGGCCGGTTGGTTTATGTCTTCAGCCAGGATTTTACCGTGCTCGGTGGATCGGTTTCTGAAACCCACGCCAAGAAAATCTGCAAGATCATGGACATGGCAGTTCAAAACGGCGCGCCGGTCATCGGCATCAACGATTCCGGCGGGGCGCGTATTCAGGAGGGTGTCGACTCGCTTGCAGGTTACGGCGAGGTCTTCCAGCGCAATATCACCGCCTCGGGAGTCGTGCCGCAGATCAGCCTGATCATGGGGCCCTGTGCGGGCGGGGCCGTCTATTCTCCCGCCATGACGGACTTTATATTCATGGTCAGGGACAGCTCCTACATGTTCGTCACCGGCCCTGACGTTGTGAAAACCGTGACCAATGAACAGGTGTCCGCCGAAGAACTTGGCGGCGCCAGCACCCACACGCGCAAGTCGTCGGTGGCGGATGGCGCTTTCGAGAATGACGTGGAAGCGCTGGCTGAAATCAGAAGGCTCATTGATTTTTTGCCCTCGAACAACCGCGAGCGCCCGCCGGTCCGGCCTTTCTTCGACGATCCGAACCGGATCGAGCCGTCGCTCGATACGCTGGTGCCGGAGAACCCCAATACGCCCTACGACATGAAAGAGTTGATCCTCAAGCTCGCCGACGAGGGGGACTTCTACGAAATCCAGGAGGATTTTGCGAAGAACATCATCACCGGTTTCATCCGGATCGAAGGGCGCACGGTCGGCGTCGTCGCGAACCAGCCCTTGGTGCTTGCCGGGTGTCTGGACATCGACAGTTCACGCAAGGCGGCCCGTTTTGTCCGGTTCTGCGATGCCTTCGAAATTCCACTGTTGACCCTGGTCGACGTGCCCGGTTTTCTGCCCGGGACAAGTCAGGAATACGGGGGCGTCATCAAGCATGGCGCCAAGCTCTTGTTTGCATACGGAGAGGCAACGGTCCCGATGGTGACCGTCATCACGCGAAAGGCTTACGGGGGCGCTTATGTGGTGATGTCCTCCAAGCATCTGCAGGCCGATTTCAACTATGCATGGCCTTCCGCGGAAGTCGCGGTGATGGGCGCTAAGGGGGCCACCGAGATCATTCACCGGGGGGATCTGGGAAATCCGGAAAAACTGGCAAAGCACACGGCGGACTACGAAGAGCGTTTCGCCAATCCGTTTTTTGCGTCCGAACGCGGCTTTGTCGACGAGGTCATCATGCCGCGTACGACGCGCAAGAGGATAGCGCGCGCTTTTGCGTCATTGCGCAACAAGTCGGTGCAGTCGCCCTGGAAAAAGCACGACAACATTCCATTGTGAGGTGCTGTTGTGATGCAATTTCATAACGTGGCAGACGCGCCGGAGCACGTTGCTCCGTTTTCTCACGCGGTTGAATCGGATGGGTGGGTCATCCTGACCGGCCAGATGCCGACCGTGCCGGGCAAACCGGATGCGCCGTTGCCCGACGGCGTGGTGGCACAGACCCGCCAGGTGATGGAAAACCTTCGAACGGTTCTGAACGGGCTCGGACTTGACCTGAGCGATGTGGCTCAGTGCAGGTGTTTTCTGAGTGCCTTCGAGCGTGACTATGCTGCCTTCAATGAAACGTACAAAAGCTTCTTTGCTGCGGATCGTCTGCCGGCCCGGACAACTGTCGGCGTGACGGCGCTTGCAGTGGGGGCTTTGGTCGAGATCGATTGCATAGCGCGACGGAGGCCAGCGGCTTGAGTGCTCGCCAATCATATCACGTCGGCACACGGAGCTATTCGGCGCGCCTGGCAATGGAACCTGTTCCATCGGGTCTGGCAGTCGAGCTTTTCGAAGTGCTGTTGGATGAGGTGGCAGGGGAGAACTGGCTGCGCTTTCGGTTTCTGGCGCCCGAGCTTGGAAGCGAAACCAACGGTTTGACCTTTGAACAGGTGCAGGCTGACTTCGATCACCTGTGCGGCACCGTCGCGCTTCCCTATCTCACGCAATTCGACTTGCAAGCCGACGTCGTGGTCATCTCCCTGCTCGACAGACCGGTCGCTTTCGGAGAGGCGGACCCCGAGGCGACTCAATTGATCGAAGCCTTTCGCGTGGGCGAGGATGAATGCGTCTGGGAGGGGCTGTGGTGAACACGAACGGTGTCAACCCATGTGGCGCAACCGTTGCGTCCGCTCAATGGCGATGCCCAATCGAAAGGAGCCGAAAATGGCAAATCTGGCGCGTGGCGTGGCGTGTTTCTGTTTGGCTTTCTGGCTGGCCGCATGTGACCTCGGCCAGGAAGAATACGTTGTGGTCTCTCCACCGACCGAGCCCGGTGCGGCGGGGCGCGGCGGGAAACTGTGACGGACAAGTGTTCTGCAAATGGGGACGTGGGCCCCGTCAGTCTGACGGATTGACGCCGTTGTGTGCAATATGCTGAAGCACAAGGGGTTTCCGGGCAGGCTGCCCGGCACGGATTATCATTTCACGCTGCGCCGCTTCAATCCGCGCGGTGTAACCCCTCTGGTGGCGCGTGAGCGGTACCGCGATCGTAAACCGGCAGATCGACGGGCGGATGCCGCTTTTTTTCAGGCACTGTGGCATCACTTCGGTTCTGAACCTTTCCAGCGCGGCAACCTCGACGCCGGGCGTCTGTCATGGCTCTTCGGACGCGAGGTGATTCCGGCAACCGACCCGTTTGATCCGGAAAGCTACGAAGCCATGCTGATCATCGACGAAAAGACGGCGCGGCGCTCTTTTCCGGAAGCATTTGAGGAATGATCGGCATGTTTCCGCCTGCAGTCGCCCAGAACGAGTGGACATTCGCCAATGCCGAAAGCGTCAGGAGAATTTTTCTTCGAAATTCCACCAAGGCGTGCAACAACATTTGCGTGGCAGCGCGTGCCTATCCCCGCGACGCTGGCGCATTTACTATTCGTACCCCTTCCCCTGACGGGCACCGCGGCTCTACCCCGCCGCGGTCGCCCGTCAATTTCTTTGCAGCGACACGCGTTGTTGACTTAAACTCCGGGCGATCGGTCGGCGCTTCAAGTGCCGATTCTTCTGAGCGGAAAGGATGGAGAAGAAAATGCCAATCGGGAAAACAGCGCTGGTGCTCACGCTTTGCGGGCTACTGGCGGCTTGCGGCGAAACTCTGGGCGAGCAGGCACTGGCCGGTGGCGCTGTCGGTGCCGGTGCAGCCGTTGTCACGGATACCAATGTTGTCGAGGGCGCTGCCATCGGCGCTGGTGCGAACGTTTTCTACTGCCAGCTTTATCCGGAGCGTTGCAACTAACAAGACCGTTGAAGCGCCTGAAAACGATCGCCCGTGCGGAAAAGTTCTGCGCGGGCGCTTTCGTTTGAACAGCGCCCGCAATAAACACGTACTCTGCCAAAGAAAGACAGCTTATGTTTGAAAAGATCCTGATCGCAAACCGTGGCGAAATCGCCTGTCGGGTCATCAAGACCGCGCGTAAAATGGGCATCACCACAGTTGCTGTCTTTTCGGATGCGGACAAGCAGGCTTTGCATGTTCAAATGGCCGACGAGGCCGTTCACATCGGCCCGCCCCCGGCGAACCAATCCTATATCGTGATCGAAAAGATGATGGAGGCGATCAGGTCTTCGGGCGCGCAGGCGGTCCACCCGGGCTACGGGTTCTTGTCCGAGAATGCCAAATTCGCCGAAGCGCTGGATGCCGCCGGCGTTGCCTTCATCGGACCACCCGTCGGGGCAATCGAAAAGATGGGCGACAAGATCACGTCGAAAAAGATTGCTCAGGAGGCCGGTGTCAGCACCGTGCCCGGGTATATGGGGCTGATCGAAGACGCGGATGAGGCCGTGAAGATATCCGCTGATATCGGGTATCCGGTGATGATCAAGGCGTCTGCGGGCGGCGGCGGCAAGGGCATGCGCATCGCGTGGAATGACGACGAAGCGCGCGAAGGATTTCAATCGTCAAAGAACGAAGCGGCCAGTTCGTTCGGCGATGACCGCATCTTTATTGAGAAGTTTGTCACCCAGCCGCGCCACATCGAGATTCAGGTCCTGTGCGACAGCCACGGAAACGGCATTTACCTCGGTGAGCGGGAATGTTCGATCCAGCGCCGCAACCAGAAAGTCGTTGAAGAGGCGCCCAGCCCTTTTCTTGACGAAGCGACGCGCAAGGCGATGGGAGAACAGGCGGTGGCGCTGGCCAAGGCAGTGGGTTACGCCAGCGCGGGCACCGTCGAGTTCATCGTCGACGGAGACAAGAACTTCTATTTCCTCGAGATGAACACCCGCCTTCAGGTGGAGCACCCGGTCACCGAGCTCATCACCGGCGTCGATCTGGTTGAGCAGATGATCCGCGTCGCCAACGGTGAGAAGCTTTCGATCACGCAGGACGACGTCAAACTCACCGGATGGGCCATCGAGAACCGGCTTTATGCCGAAGACCCCTACCGCGGTTTTCTGCCGTCGATCGGCCGTCTCACCCGGTATCGTCCGCCAGCGGAGTCCGCGGCGGGACCGTTGTTGGAGCAGGGCACGTGGCAGGGGGACGCGCCGGCGGGAGAGATGGCCGTGCGGAATGACACCGGCGTCTACGAGGGCGGTGAGATCAGCATGTACTACGACCCCATGATCGCCAAACTCTGCACCTGGGCGCCGACGCGGGCCGAAGCCATCGAACGCATGCGCGTGGCGCTCGACAGTTTCGAAGTGGAAGGCATCGGGCACAATCTGCCATTTCTGTCAGCCGTTATGGACCACCCTAAGTTCGTGTCGGGCGACATGACCACCGCCTTTATCGCGGAAGAATATCCCGACGGTTTCGAGGGTGTGGAACTACCCGAGACGCAATTGCGGCGTATCGCGGCTGCCTGTGCCGCGATGCACCGGGTGGCTGAAATCCGGCGCACGCGCGTGTCGGGGCGAATGGACAATCATGAGCGAAAGGTGGGCACGGACTGGAACGTAAGTCTGCAGGGCCAGTCCTATGAGGTGCAGATTGCTGCTGACCATGAAGGTGCTACCGTGCACTTTGACGGTGGCGGCAGCCTGCGGGTGAGTGGTGCATGGACGCCGGGCGATCAACTGGCGGAAATGACGGTGGCGGATGCGCCGCTGGTTCTGAAAGTCAGCAAGATTTCGGGTGGTTTCCGTGTCCGGACGCGTGGTGCCGACATCAAGGTGCATGTGCGCAGCCCGCGTCAGGCTGAACTCGCGCTCAAGATGCCCGAAAAGCTGCCGCCTGACACTTCCAAAATGCTGCTGTGTCCGATGCCGGGTCTGGTCGTGAAGGTTGATGTATCCGTGGGAGATGAGGTGCAGGAGGGTCAGGCGCTCTGCACGATAGAAGCGATGAAAATGGAGAACATCCTGCGCGCTGAACGGAAAGGGGTTGTCACGAGGATCAATGCGGATGCGGGGGACAGTCTCGCGGTGGACGACGTTATCATGGAGTTCGAATAAATCCGATGATGGTCG
>JASFFN010000136.1:0-5697 GCA_050124275.1 Roseobacter sp.
GGGCTGATCAACAATCACATCGATCTAATTGATGTGCATCGCGCGCAATATGACTACCCGGATCTGGTACGCGCCGCCCGCGCGCTACGTCAGAAGTTCAAGCCGAGGCTGATCGTTGTCGAAAAAGCCGGTGTCGGCATAGCGTTGGGAAACGATCTGCTGCGCGATGGGTTGAAGGATGTTCAGGGGCTGAATCCCCAAGGCGACAAGGTCGAACGGATGTCGGTCCAGTGCGCAAAGATGGAGGCCGGTTTTGTCCGACTTCCGAAATCGGCACCCTGGCTGGAAACTTATCTCAAGGAGATGGGGGAGTTTCCGCAAGGCCGCTACGACGATCAGGTCGACAGCACGTCGCAAATCCTTAGAACGCTGGAGTCTCGGCCATACCAGATCAGAAGCTTGTCGCGCTATAAATGATCCGGTCCAGAGATTGAGAGCTCGAATATGCTGCCGTTCATGCATTTCATCTTCGCATAGGTCCCGTCCGCCAAAAAACCAAACTCCGATCCTTGGACCGCTGGTGCAATAGACCTCCATGCGCTTATGGCCGTTTCAGATCGGACGTCTGTCGCGCTACAAGTGACCCGGTTTGGCAGCCCAGGGGAGGGCGGCAACCACTCCATCTACTTCAAAGCTGCCGGATATGTCTCAAACTAATCTCGAAACGCTTTAGTGCCGGTTCAATCGGGTCGGCGATCAATATAGCGTGTCTCAATATCGTAATATTCATTGAAGCCGACAAGGCGACGTAGCTCTTCAAACGGCAGAAGTTCCTGTGGCGTGCGACCGTCACGCAGCGCTGCCAGCGCTTCTTGCATCGCGCGCATGGCGGCTGACATGAGTGTCAAAGGGTAGGCTGCGTGGTTGTAGCCGATTTCGGCCAATTGCTCTTGAGGAAGGATGGGCGTAGCTCCGCCTTCGACCATATTGGCCATTTTCCAACCCGGAAGTTCGGAACAGATGCGGCACATCTCGGCCTCGGAATGCGGTGCTTCCACAAACAAGATGTCGGCACCGGCTGTGTGGAACGCTTCGGCTCTGGCCAAGGCTTCGTCCAACCCGTGTCCATGACGTGCATCTGTCCGGGCGATGATGAGAATGTCCTGACCGATCTCTCGGCGTGCATCATCAGCGGCGCGAATGCGGTCAACGGCTTCGGCCCGGTCGACAACCAGTTTGCCTTTGGTATGGCCGCATCGTTTCGGGGCAACCTGATCCTCGATCATAACCGCAGCGGCGCCCGCACGGGCATAGCCCGCTACGGTGCGGCGCACGTTCATCGCATTGCCGTAGCCGGTATCTCCATCTGCCAGCACGGGCAGTCGTGTGACCGCACAGATGTCCCGCACCGCATCCCGCATTTCGCCATAAGAGATCAACCCGGCATCGGGGCACCCGATACGGTGAGCCGAGACAGCAAAGCCCGACATAAACATTGCATCAAACCCAGCATCCTCGATCAACCGTGCCGATAACGTGTCACCACAAGATGGCGTGACCAATAGGCGGCCTGTCTCAAGCCGTGCTCGTAGCCGTGCAGCAGCGGTTTGTTGCGGGGCGGTGGTTACAGAACCCGTGGCAGCCATAGGGCAATATCCTCGAACCAGTAGATGATAAAGACGGTGGCCAGCATCATTGCGACAAAGGGAGCAGCCCCCCGCGCGACCTCGCCAAGGCTGGCGCGACCAATGGCCTGAATGACGTAAAGGTTCAACCCGACCGGCGGGGTAATCAGTGCGCATTCGACCATGAGCACGAAGAAAATGCCGAACCAGATCGGATCGATGTTCAACGCCATCACCGCGCCAGCCAGAACCGGCATCATGATGAGCATCATCGAAAGCGCTTCCATGAACAGCCCCATGATCAGCAGTGCGACGCCGACAGCGATGATGAACAAGCCCATTGTGTCGATGTTGGACGTGATAAACGCCGAGACATCCTGCGGGATACGCCAGAGTGCGATGGCCTTTCCGAAGACCTTGGCACAGCCAACGATCAACAAGATCGCCGCTGACGCGCGTAGCCCGTCCATGACGGCTTCTTTCAGCCCAGAAAAATCCAGGCTGCGCAGCACCACGAAGGTCAAAAACAGCGCGCCTAGGAAACCAATGGCCGAGGCTTCGGTTGGGGTGAACCAACCCGCGTAGATGCCCGCGATGACCAGTGCGGCCAACGCGATTGTTGGAAGCGCGCGCAGACCGGTGCTGCGGCGTTCGGCCCAACTGGCTTTGGGAGTTGCCGTGTATTGGGACGAATACCGCGCATAAAGCATCGAGTAGCCAATGAAGAGCGCCATCAGCAAAAGACCCGGCCCGATACCGGCCATGAACAGGTCGAGGATCGAGGATTCAGTGATCACACCGTAAACGATCAGGATGATCGACGGAGGGATCAGAATGCCAAGTGTGCCACCTGCAGCAAGCAATCCGAACACGAAAGACCTAGGGTAGCCGCGTTTTGTCATCTCGGGAATGGCGACAGACCCGATGGTTCCAGCCGTTGCCACCGATGAGCCCGAGATGGCCGAGAACAATCCGCAGGAAATCACGGTCGCCACGGCCAATCCGCCGGGCCAATGTCCGACCCAGGCCTGCACCGCTGCGAACAGGTCACGTCCGACGCCGCCGCGCAGCAGGATGTTCGACATCAGCAAGAACAGAGGCACAGCGATCAGAATGAAGCTGTCCAATGAGGACAGAAGCCCGGTTGCCGCGATGCGCGGCGCAAAATCGCCGAGAATCAGCAATGCAACCCCAAGCCCGCCCAAGGCAAAGGCAACGGGCACTCCGATCAACAGCAGCACCAAAAGTGCCAACAGAATGGATATCACAGTCACGTGGGATTATTCCGTTGCATGAGCGTCTGCAGGGAGCGGCGCGCCAAGCGCGCAGCGGATGAATTCGATAATGGCCTGAGTGCCCAGAAGACCAAACGCCAGCGGAACGGCGGATTGCGCCCACCAGGCCGGGATGTCCAGCATACTGCCCGAAGAGCGTCCGCGCTCGAACGAATTGATTGGCGCGTCCTTGCCGTACCAGACCAGCACCCAGCAGAACGCGACCACAAAAGCCAGCGCTGCCAGTCGCGCGCCGCGCTGCGCACCCGGCCCCATCAACGCGGTCAGTGCTGTAACGCGGATATGCTGGTTGTGACGCAGCAAGGCTGGACCTGCGAATAGGGTCGCAAAGATAAACAGAAGGCGGGACAGTTCCTCGGCCCAGATCGTCGGCGCGTTAAAAAAGTAACGTGCAACCACCTCAAACCCGAGCATCAGCCCAATGGCAAAGTAGGCCCAGCCGCACAGCTGGGCCAACCGATCGGCAAGCCAATCGAAGAAAGACGCGACTGACTGCATTGCGGTCAGAAATTCTCTGCGACGTCGAGCAGTTGACGACCCAGATCACCGGACTCGGCCAACCATGCGTCGATCACCGGAGCAGAGGCTTCCTTCCACCGTGCGATTTCTTCGTCCGATGGATAGTAGACAGTCATGCCGTTGGCTTCGGCCTGTTTGAAGGCGTCGGCCTCGAACTCCGACATGTAGTCGCGCACCGTGGTTTCCGCATTGCGGGCCGCCGTTGTCAGCACAGAGCGCTGTTCTTCGGTCAGACCTTCCCAAACATCTTCGTTGATGACGACGAGGAATTCGATATCCGCGTTGTTCACAACGGTGATGGCGTCCATCACTTCCCAAAGCTTGCGCGAGACAACACCCGACACACCGGTCATGCCGATGTCGACTGTCCCACGCTGATAGGCCAGAAACTGTTCCGAGCCTGAAATCAGCGTCGGCGCACCGCCCAGAACACTGACCCATTCACCCAGCCACTTGCCGAACACACGGGCCTTCTTGCCCTCCATGTCTTCGGGGCCGCGCAGGGGTTCGTCCTTGCTCAACAGGACCGACCCTCCGTAGGCCTGCCACCACAGCACATGTGCGCCGGTTTCGCGGATAGCCGCATCAAGCGGGTCGCGTACGGGCGAGCCTGGAGCCACTGCCGCGCGTACCTTTTCCTCGGTGTTCAGCACGAAGGGCATATAGAAGATATCAACTGCCGGAATTTCACCGACATAGCGGGTGAGCGAGGCGACCCCCATCTCGATCTCGCCTGCGCCAACTGCTTCCGGTACTTCGTTGTCGCGGTAGAGCTGGGCACTGTCATAAATTTCGATTTTGATATCGGAATTGGCCTCAACCTCTTCCTTGAACATGAGCAGGTTCTGGCCCAAGTGGCTTGCAAGCGGCAGCTGCAAGGTAATGCGCAAAGTCGTCTCTGCGAATGCGGGGCTGACATACAGCATAGCTGCAGCAGCAAGGCTGCCAAGCAGATGTTTCATGGTTTCCTCCTCCCAAAGGTCTTTTGTTTTTCGCTTGCGCCGCACGTCCCCGTGCGACGGGAAACCAAACAATGAATAGCTTCCTCCCTCTGTCAAGACTTCCGCCGCAAACTTTCCGATGGTTGAGGTCGGCCATTCCTGCGGCGTACATATCCTGCGAGTGCCTTTGCCTGCCGGAAGTCAGAATAATCTGCACCGGGAAATTGGCCTTTTTGGGTCGGTTGGGCAGTTTCCGAACGCGGATTGGATCGTTTGACAATGGATTGAGCGCACCTCTGGAATGCACCTTTTTAAAGACCTCTGCGTGACGGTTGCTTTAGCGGGGATTTTTGGGTTTTGCGCATCTTGTTTGGTCCGCTGACCTTGCAGCGGGCATAGAGGTTTTACACCCGGATGCGCCGTTGGGCCGACGCGGGTGTTCTGGATCGGCTGTTTGATGTGCTTCAGGAACACCATATGATCCGCGTATCCGTAGATTGTCTGGGCCTCGACAGCACGAGCGTCAAAGTGCATCCCGACGGCACCGGCGCACCCAAAAAAACGGAACCCAAGCGATTGGCAAGTCACGCGGCGGATGGAACACCAAGGTCCATCTGATTGCCGCAAATGACCGTTTCGCACTGACATTCAGCCTATCTGGTGGCAATGCCCATGACGCCCCCGAAGGTCGCGCCCTGCTGGAAAGCTGGCCCTCACCGCCCCAGGGCGCCGCCATGATCATGGATCGGGCATATGAGGGCGATGAAACGCGGCAATTGGTGCTCGATCTGGGCATGACCCCCGTCGTCCCGCCCAAGGCGAACCGGCTGATCAAATGGGATTACGACCGGACCATCTACAAGCGACGCAACGAAGTCGAACGCCTGTTTCGTAGGCTCAAAGGATACCGCCGCATCTTCTCCAGATTCGAAAAGCTTGATGTGATGTACCGTGCTTTTCTGAACTTCGCACTCATTGTGGATATGATTAAGTGTTAACAGGCCCTAGGTGATAGCGGTTCTGCAAGATTGCAGATATCGGCAGGCTGCGTCATTGTCGGTATTGACCGCAATGCCAAAGGGCTGCTGATGACGATCCGATTTCAGACCGCGTTCAAGATCGCGCTGGCGATGTCCATTGCCTATTGCATCTCCCTCTCCATGGCATGGGAGAACCCGCACTGGGCCGCTTTTTCAGTTGCTTTTTGCAGTCTGGCGACTGTTGGTGAATCTCTTCTGAAAGGATTACTCAGAACATTCGGCACCTTTGCCGCCGTTTTCGTAGCCCTGACGCTGCTCGCTCTTTTCCCGCAGGACCGCTGGATCTTTACCCTCTGCGTGAGCCTCTGGGTCAGTTTCTGTACATGGAGGATGTATG
>JASFFN010000137.1:0-5669 GCA_050124275.1 Roseobacter sp.
CACCGGTAAATCCGCAGTCTTTTCATGCGCGCGTAACTCTTCGAGGATGTCGAAACCGCTTTTTCCGGGCAACATGACATCGAGCACCACGAGATCGGGGTTCAGATCGCGCGTCACCTGCGCCGCGTCTGTCCCGTTATTGTGCGTATCCACCTGCCAGCCCTCACGGCTCAGCAGAAACCGACTGGCTTCGACGATGTTCAGTTCATCTTCGATCAGCAGAACATGCTTGCTCATCGCCGCCTCCTCCACGCGCACTGCCCCGCCCGCCTGATGGCGTCCTCCGGCAAAACAGGTGATTTTTTATGGGCTTCTTTCGTTGCAAAGTCAAAGTTTTGCTCGCCAGTCGGCCGTGTCGCCAACCGATCGGTCACGAGGCGCTTCAGAGGCCGTCCATCACGATGGACGGCTCACGCCTGCCCGGACAGGCGTTTTTCGGGCACACGCCGCATGTGGAGCCGACTTCCAGCGCCCCGGCCATTTCAGATGCGCCGCCGGCGACAAGCAACATGCTGGCTTCGAGCAGCGGCGGTGCGTTGTACCGCACCTCGCCGACCACTTCCGCCACCGCATAGCAGTCAAAATAGGCGCGTCCCCGCCCCAGTTGCACAATCGGCGCATGCACCACCTGACCGGGCTGGCACAGGGCGGCGAAAACAGGCCACAGAGTGCAGGCGGCGCCAAATCGCGGAATGACCATCTGCCCGACCGGTTTTCGGAACAGGATACTGCCCGCGCGATCACAGACGACCAGTCCCGCGTCAAGATCGCTGCGTGCCGCGAGCCGCCTCAAGACGATCGATACGGGTGCATTCAGGGCGCCTGCAAGAGCAAGAGGGTCAAGCCCCAATTCATCCAGTGCCGCCTGCAGAGCGGACGATGGCACTTTTTCCGCATCGGACTGAATGCGGTTGAGAACCACGCGGGCCATCTTGCGTGAGGTGTTCGTGCGCAGCCCGCTGGCGGTGGAAATCAGGTCCTCCGTGGTCTGATCGCCTTTTTCAAGACTTTCGAACGTGTAGTTGTTCTGTTTCAGAAACGCGTCGACTTCTTCCTGCGGGCTCGAGGCAAAACCGTCATCCTGCCGGCCCGCTTCGAAATAGGTGACGAGGGCTTTGGAGCTGTCGGATAGCCGTTTGCTGTCCTGATTGAGATTGGCATGGAAGCGGTCGCGCCATTCGGCCTCAAGATCTTTCTCATTTGCAAGAATCGAGGCGGTCGAGCGGATGGCGGCGGCTGTCGACAGCAACTCGTGCACCGACGCCGCGAGTTTCGGGTCGTGCGTCAGCCTGTCGGAGAGCGTTTCGACCGTACGCTCGAGTGTGGCAATACGCCGATGACCCGCCGCCAGAATTTCGGCCCAGGCCGGAAAGCGCCCCGCCAATTCGTCGGCACGCTCGATTTCAGCGGACGGCAGATTGGCAGCTGTTGCCGCTTCCCGCAAGGTCGAAATGAGGGCCGCTTCCGCGCCTTCGGTGAGCATGGACGGCTCGACACCCAGTGCCTGAGCAATATCGAGAAGCAGTTTGCCGCCGATTCTGCGCCGGTTATGCTCGATCAGGTTGAGGTATGAGGCGGAAATTCCCAAGGACCGGGCAAGATCCGCCTGCCGCATACCGGCGACCGAGCGACGTTCGCGTATCCGGCTGCCGGTCAGTCCTTCACGTGGCATCGGGAACCTCTCCTGCAAACATGGTTGAATTCAACGGCTTTCTGCGGTGCAACATCATCGAATTTACAAACGAGGTGCACCTTTTGTCGAATTATTTACAAAATAACTGTTCATTTCAAGGCACTTGTTGCGTGATTTTCAAATGCTTGGCACTTTTCACCCTGTACAATCGTACTTCATGCACGGGCTCAGGAGGAATGTCAGCCCGCGCTTGATCAATCAACTGGGAGGATTTCCATGTCCAAATCGAACTTCACACGTCGCGGTCTTCTTCGGACCAGCGCCGTAGGTGGAGCAGGCCTTGCACTGCCGACAGTATTTACCGCTCAAAGCGCGGCGGCTTTTACCAACGAGCCGACCGGCAGCTCAGTGACACTGGGCTTCAACGTGCCTCAGTCGGGTCCCTACGCCGACGAAGGTGCCGACGAACTGCGCGCCTATGAACTGGCGGTCGAGCATCTGAACGGGACCGGCGCCGACAACGGCATGCTCGAGACATTCAGCTCCAAAGCGCTGCAAGGCAACGGCATCCTCGGCAAGAAAGTGGAATACGTCACGGGCGATACGCAGACGAAGTCCGATGCGGCGCGCGCATCCGCCCGCTCTATGATCGAAAAAGACGGCGCGATCATGATCACCGGCGGCTCGTCGTCGGGCGTTGCCGTGGCCGTGCAGGCGCTGTGCCAGGAGGCAGGCGTAATCTTCATGGCGGGCCTGACCCACTCCAACGACACCACGGGCAAGGACAAGAAAGCCAACGGCTTCCGTCACTTCTTCAACTCCTACATGACAGGTGCCGCGCTTGCGCCGGTACTTGCCAAGAACTACGGCACGGACCGCAAGGCCTATCACCTGACCGCGGACTACAACTGGGGATACACCACCGAGGAAGCGGTGCGGACTTCGACCGAGGCCATGGGGTGGGAAACCGTGGGCACCGTTCTGACCCCGCTTACCCAGACGGACTTCTCGTCCTACATCGCGCCGGTTCTGCAATCGGACGCGGACGTACTGGTTCTCAACCACTACGGCGGCAACATGGTGAACTCGCTGACCAACGCGGTTCAGTTCGGCCTGCGCGAAAAGCAGGTGAACGGCAAGAACTTCGAAATCGTCGTGCCGCTCTACTCTCGTCTGATGGCGAAAGGTGCGGGTGCCAACGTCAAGGGCATCTTCGGCTCCACCAACTGGCACTGGTCTCTGTCCGATGACGGCTCCAAGGCCTTCGTGAAATCCTTCGGGACCAAGTACGGCTTCCCGCCGTCGCAGGCCGCACACACCTGCTATGTCCAGGCGCTGCTCTACGCGGATGCGGTTGAGCGTGCAGGCTCCTTCAACCCCTGTGCGGTTGGCGAAGCGCTGAAGGACTTCGAGTTCGACGGCATGGGCAACGGTCCGACGCTCTATCGTGGCGCGGATCACCAGTGCTTCAAGGACGTGCTTGTGGTGAAAGGGAAAGAAAACCCGACCTCCGAATTCGACCTTCTCGAGATCGTCGAGATCACACCGGTCGAGCAAGTCACCTATGATCCCGCGATCTTTGGCGGTGAACTGGGAGCCTGCAACCCGGGCGTATGACCCTTGTTTGGCGGAGGGCGGCAAAACTGCCGCCCTCTCTTCGAACGACCCCGCTTGCGGGTTCCCGGGCTAACAATCTGAAGAACTGAGGTAAGATCATGAACAGATCAGGATCATCCCTTGCCGGATTTGGTATTGGTGCGGGAGGCGTTGTCCTCTTTTTTGCACTTATGATTGCGCTCGTGGGCGTTAACGCAGTGATATTGCAGACGCTTGACGGGTTATCGAAGGGCTCTGCCTACGCGATGATCGCGCTGGGTCTGACACTGATCTTCGGCACGCTGGGCGTCGTGAACTTCGCCCATGGCGCGCTGTTCATGATCGGCGCCTTCTGCGCCGTGTTTGTCAGCCGCCTGCTCAAACTGAGCCACGAGGTTGAAGTGCCGGGCGAGGTCGATTTTCTCGGCAATCCGATGATGAAGGATGTGCCTTACATCTACGATTTTTTCGGCGAGGCAACTGGCGCTGCAATCATCGACTGGGCCGTGCCGTTGTCGATCCTCTTTGCCATTCCGGTCATGGTCGGCATCGGCTTCATCATGGAACGCGGCCTCATCAAGCACTTCTACAAACGCCCGCATGCCGATCAGATCCTCGTAACATTCGGTCTCGCCATCGTGTTGCAGGAGATCATCAAGTATTTCTATGGCGCGAACCCGATCCCGACGCCGGCGCCCGCGGCTTTCGCCGGGTCTTTTGATTTCGGCGCCATGCTCGGCTTTGACCCGAACACGATCATCTACCCGTACTGGCGTCTTGTATATTTTGCCTTTGCCGCCGTGGTCATCGGTGCCGTTTTCGCTTTCCTGCAATTCACGACCTTCGGCATGGTCGTCCGCGCCGGCATGGCAGACCGCGAGACCGTGGGACTTCTGGGCATCAACATCGACAAGCGCTTCACCATCATGTTCGGTATCGCTGCCGCGGTGGCGGGCCTGGCTGGCGCGATGTATACGCCCATCATTTCACCCAATTACCACATGGGCATGGACTTCCTCGTGCTCAGCTTTGTGGTGGTGGTCGTTGGGGGCATGGGATCGCTGCCCGGAGCCGTTTTTGCGGGCTTTCTGCTGGGTGTTCTGGAGAGTTTCGCCTCGATGGGTGAGGTGCTCGAAAAGCTGCCTGGTATCAACCAGATCATCATCTATCTGGTCGCAATCGTCATCTTGCTCACGCGCCCCCGGGGCCTCATGGGCCGCAAAGGCGTGATGGAGGAATAGACACATGTTCGGACTCAACAAAAGCGACACAACGCTGCTCCTCGTGGTGATCATCCTCACGATGCTGGCCCCCTTCATTCTCAACCCCTTCCCCGAAGGCTCGGCCATGGCGCAATTCAACGGCGGGTATCCCGACCTGATGCAACGCCTCGTGATCTTCGGCATCTTCGCCATCGGCTTCAATATCCTCTTTGGCCTCACGGGCTACCTGAGCTTCGGTCATGCGGCCTTTCTCGGTGTCGGCTCCTACGCCGCGATCTGGATGATGAAGCTGCTCACCATGAACGTAATCCCGGCAATCATCATATCGGTCATTGTCGCGGGCATCTTCTCGCTGCTGGTGGGCTATATCTCGCTGCGGCGCTCCGGCATCTACTTCTCGATCCTGACCCTGGCTTTCGCACAGATGTCCTATTCGCTGGCCTACTCGGTGCTGACACCGATCACCGGGGGAGAGACCGGCCTTCAGCCGAAGATCAATGATCCCCGCATCCTCGATGGCGCTCTGGCCGCGGGCGAAACACCGCGCGCCAATCTCTTTGGCCTGGAGATGGGGGCGAGCTATGAACTGACCCTGGGCAACTGGGTCTTCACGTTCAACGCGGGCTATTACATTGCAGCGATCGTCATGCTGCTTGCCTTCTATTTGTCGATCCGCATCTTCCGCTCGCCTTTCGGCATGATGCTTCGGGCGGTGAAATCCAACCAGCAGCGCCTGAACTACACCGGCCTGAACGCAAAACCCTACACGCTGGCCGCCTTCGTGATTTCCGGCATGTATGCCGGTCTCGCCGGTGGTCTGTTGGTGGCGATGGACACGCAGGTGGGGGCGGAACGCATGTTCTGGACCGCCTCGGGCGAAGTCGTTCTGATGACCATCCTCGGCGGTGCCGGTACCCTTATCGGTCCGGTGCTCGGCGCAGGCTTCATCAAGTACATGGAAAACATTGTCTCCAAGATCAACAAATCGGTTCTGGAGCAATGGTTCGCCTTTATGCCCGACGGGCTCGAAGACTTCTTCATCACCATCATTTACCCCTTCGTGGGCAAGGGCTGGCACCTGACCCTCGGCCTGCTGTTCATGCTGGTCGTGATCTTCCTGCCCGGCGGTCTGGTGCAGGGCGGTCAGAAAATCGCCCGGCTGTTCCGCGGCAAGAAAGCCGCGGAAGAAAAAGCCGATGGCAAAACAACCCCTGCCG
>JASFFN010000138.1:0-5663 GCA_050124275.1 Roseobacter sp.
CGGATGCGCCGCCTTCATCGCCGCGCCCCGTGCGGCGACCGCCGGCAAGGACCTCGGCGGGCGGGCCTTCCTGCACAGCTACGATTGGAAGATGGACGAGGGCTTCGGCACGCTCGAGTTGATCATCACCGCCCCGGTCGTCGTGGCGAGCTGGATCAGCCTGCAATATTACGGATCCTCCGTGATGCCCGAGGTCTTCGGGGGCGGCAACAAGCTCATCCACAACGTCGTCGGCGGTATCGGCGTGATTGAAGGCAACTCGGGCCGTCTGCGGCCTGGTCTGCCATGGCAGGCCGTTCATGATGGCGACACGCTGATGCACGAACCGCTGCGTCTCTCGGTGATGATAGAGGCCCCGCGTGCGGCGATCATCGACGTTCTCGAACGCCATCCGGGGGTCCGTGACCTGTTTGACAATGGCTGGCTGCATCTCTTCACATTGAAGGACGGCAAGATTTGTGCCCGGTATCGTCCGGGACTGACCTGGGTCGATGTCGACGAGGTTCTCGCAGCGTGAGGCTGCTGAAACGGGCGGCTTTCGATACCATGCAAGGGATAGAGGCGGCAGTCGCGCCGTTTTTCATCCGGCTGGGCGTTGATCCGGAACTGCCTCGCGATCTGGACACCGATTGTTTCGACACTTTTACCGGGGAGAAGCCCCGGGCAGGCTGAATGCACGAGGCCGCCCCCGCAAAGGCCCGCTAGATGATGGAGGCGGCTCTTTTTGTACATGAAGCCGAACCGTGCCAGCAGGTTGGCAATGGACGAGTGATGCACCCACATGCCTTCCGCCTTTTCCAACCTGTCCCGTAATTCGAATTGAGTAATGCCTGTGTCTTGGCGGTTATTTCTTCAAGGAACCCCCGATGCGGAGCCGGCTGTCCGCCGCCGCGTGGAAGCTCCCGAGGTGCAGGTTCCGCGTGGCCCTTGGTCCGAATCTGACGCGCCCACGTGCACCTGCGGCCCTCGAAAGCCGCACACTCACCGCCGCTGACCGCTCACTTTACCCTTCTTCAATGTCTTTCCGAAAGCGTGCCCGAAGCGCCAATGGCAAAGGTTCTGACATGATTCATCCTACAAAACAGGATGGATCGCGAACCGACTCTCCCGGGAATCCCCAGTGTTTCACGTTTCAGTCAAAATGCTTAGGTGTCTGCCAGGACAGCGACACTGACTCTTAAATCGCTTAGAGACCACGCTATTCAGCAAGAGCGGCATCAACTTGGATGAGAGAGAGTTCACTCTTTTTGCGGGCAGCTCCGAGTTGTCAGGGTTTGTGAGAGAGCAGCCGAAAACGATGCCTTTGCACTTACGTATCGATGGCCTCCCGCTGCTGCTCCGCAACACAATCCGCGAAGTATTCGATTTGGCCATCTTCGGTCGTCTCTTGTACCAAGCCATGAATATCTATCTCGAACCCCCGACATTCCCGTGCAAAAGTTCTGTTAAACTGAAGGTATTCAACGATCTTCTTGTTGAACACTTCGCCAGGGATCAACAACGGGATGCCCGGCGGATATGGCGTGACAAGGCTCGTGGTAATCCGCCCTTCCAGATCATCGATGGGCACGCGCTCTGTCGTTCGCGCGGCGATATGAGAGAATGCATCAGACGGTTTCATCGCGGGCGTCAAATCGCTCAGGTACATCTCGGTCGATAGGATGGCGATGTCGTATTTCATGTAAAACGAATGCACATGCTGGCACAGATCGCGTAGACCGAAGGCTTCGTAATGCGGCTGCTTGGCGCAAAACTCCGGCATCGAGCGCCACAGCGGCTGGTTCTTGTCGTAGTCGTCCTTGAACTGCTGCAAAGCGGTCAGAAGAGAGTTCCAGCGCCCTTTCGTGATACCGATTGTGAACATCACGAAGAAGCTGTAAAGCCCTGTCTTTTCAACGACCACGCCATGCTCGGCCAGGAACTTGGTAACGATCGAGGCGGGAATGCCGCGGTCTTCGAAACGGCCATCCATGTTCAGGCCCGGCGTTATGATCGTGGCTTTGATCGGGTCGAGCATGTTGAACCCGCGCGCCATGTCGCCAAAGCCGTGCCAGCTGTCCTTGCCGTCGGCCTCCTGGACAGCTTCCGCGTCTGTGCGGCGCAGAACCCAGTTTTTCGGATGGTCAATGCCTTCGTCATCCAGTTCTTCCGGACCCCATACTTCGAACCACCATTCGTCGGGGCCGTACTCTTTGTCCACCTTGCGCATGGCCCGGCGAAAATCGAGGGATTCCAGAATACTCTCCTCGACCAGAGCCTGCCCGCCAGGCGGTTCCATCATCGCGGCCGCGACGTCGCAGCTTGCGATGATGCTGTACTGCGGGCTGGTCGATGTGTGCATCAGATAGGCTTCGTTGAACAGGTGGCGGTCAAGCTTCGTTTCCTTGCTATCCTGTACCAGCACCTGACTTGCCTGCGAAATCCCGGCAAGCAACTTGTGGATGGATTGTGTTGCATAGGTGACCGAATGCCTTGGCCGTTCGCGTTTGCGGCCCATGGAATGGAAATTGCCGTAAAACGGATGGAACGCGGCGTGCGGCAACCAGGCTTCGTCGAAATGCAGATTGTCCGCATAGCCGTCAAGCATCTCCTTGATGATCTCGGTGTTGTAAAGCACACCGTCGTAGGTCGATTGCGTCAGCGTGACGATGCGCGGCCTGATGGTGTCAGCATCGACATGGGTCAGCAGCGGGTTGGCCCGGATCTTTTCCCTGATCGCGTCGATCTCGAACTCTGCCTTCTGGATGGGTCCGATGATACCGTAGTGGTTGCGCGTCGGCTTCAGGAATACGGGTATGGCCCCGGTCATGATGATGCTGTGAAGGATGGACTTGTGGCAGTTGCGGTCCACCACAACCACATCATTCGGAGCAACGGTGTGGTGCCAGACCATCTTGTTTGACGTGCTGGTCCCGTTGGTCACGAAAAAGCAGTGGTCGGCATTGAATATCCGCGCCGCGTTGCGCTCTGATGCGCCGATGGCGCCATTGTGGTCCAGGAGCTGGCCCAGCTCTTCCACGGAGTTGCACACATCCGCTCGCAGCATGTTTTCGCCGTAAAACTGATGATACATCTGGCCGATGGGGCTTTTCAGGAAGGCCACGCCACCGGAATGGCCGGGGCAGTGCCAGGAGAATGACCCGTCGTCGGCGTAATCGAGGAGAGCCTTGAAAAACGGCGGCTGGATGCTTTCCAGATAGGCTTTGGCATCCCGGACGATATGGCGCGCCACGAAATCCGGAGTATCCTCGAACATGTGTATGAACCCGTGCAACTCGCGCAGGATGTCGTTGGGCAGGTGGCGACTGGTCTTGGTTTCACCGTAGATGTAGATCGGAACGTCCGCGTTCTTCCAACGGACCTCCTCAATGAAATCCCGTAAATTCAGAACTGCCGGGTCAAGATCGGGCCCCGGGGTGAATTCCTCGTCGTCTATCGACAAGACAAAGGCGGAGGCGCGGGATTGTTGCTGCGCGAACTGTGACAGGTCGCCGTAGCTGGTCGTGCCCAGAACCTCGAAGCCCTGGTTTTCGATCGCCTCGGCGACGGCGCGGATTCCCAGACCAGAGGAATTCTCTGACCGGAAGTCCTCGTCGATAATGACGATCGGAAAGCGAAATTTCATATGTCACTCCAAGAGGAAAGCAGAAGCTGATGATTCCAGGTTTCTGTGGTCAGAGTTTTTCGGAACGCGTGAGCAGTCACGTACCGGAGACTCTGGTTCGGTTTTGGTGTGATGTTATGCGGCGGCGGCTTGGTGCTGCAACCGGCGTTTTCGGATTGTCTGCTTTTTGATCTTCTTCCACACTTCCAAGATTTCGTCGCCGCGCCGGGCAGGAGTGTTTTTTCCAGCGGAACCCTTTTGTCCATCGTCTGGCGCCGGCGCTGCACTGTCCGGCAGGGCAGCGCGCAGCGGACTTGATCCATGCCCTTGTCTTCAAGGTGTTTGGCAAGATCCGCTGCGACATCGGACGAGTCAGCGTCGCTGACGGGAGAACGCGATGCTTTGCTTCCGGCGCATGCGGCGTTTGCAGAAATGAGCCGCTTTTCATGCCTCGACCTACAGTCTTTTCAACGCGGACCGCCGCCTCGACACGAGGTCAAATTCAAGGCTGAACCGGACAACCGCTCTCACCGGGTTGCGCCAGCTTTGTCGCGGCTAAATTCACAGATTCGGCGCCAACCTGAGACATGTTCGCGTCCGTTCGAGAACACCGGCGAACACGAAAAGATGCCCGACGTCAAATGGCGCGGTCCATCGCGGCGATCCCGTCGCCATGGATCGGCAATCTCTCCGCCAATCTGCCCTGTCAGTCGTCAATTCCCGGCAGGCCTCTGAGCAGCGGTTCTGACAGTTTAAAATGGTTGTTCGCCTCCTCCAGTACGGCAGCGTCAAGCGCGGGAGGCGACAAATCCACGCCCTTCGACAGTTGCTTGACGATTTCGCTGATAGCCGAAATACGCGCGTGCTTTTTGTTGTTCGCCGCTACGGCAACCCATGGTGCATGTGAAGTTGACGTTTTCACAAACATATCATCGATGGCCTTTTCATAATCGGCCCAACGTTTCCGATTGCGAAAGTCCTCGTAGCTCAGCTTCCACCTTTTCATGGGATCCAGCAAACGGCTCTTGAAGCGTTTCAACTGTTCGTCGGGGGTTATGTGCATGAACAGCTTGACGACGCGGGTGCCATCGTCCACCAGCATTTTTTCGAAACTGTTGATCTCGGCGTAGGCACCCTGCCAGCGTTTCCTCGTCGTCAGTTCTTCAATGCGTTCCACCAGAACGCGCCCGTACCAGGACCGGTCAAAGACCGTAATGGCACCGTTTGGTGGCAAACGCTCGATAAAGCGGGTGAGGTAATGCCGCTGCAGATAGTACTTGCGGGGCGCGCCGACCGGCCAGACCTTGAAACTTCGAGGGTCGAGGGCGGACGAAATGCGGCGAATCACGCCGCCTTTTCCGGCGGCATCCCAACCCTCAAACACGATCACCGCAGAACGATTCGTAAAAAGATAGGTCTGTTGGATCTTTCTCAGTTGTTTCTGAAGCTTGAGAAGCCTGTCTTCGTATGTCTCGACATCGAGCGCAAGCGTCATGTCCAAAGCCGCAAGGCTTGGCTTATTGGCACCGATCTTTTTCTTGTTCATGGGCGTACGATACCAAAAGCAGTCCCGTGCGCCAACATTCGGTCAGCCCGTGGAGGCAGCGACGAGGTGGATTACCCGGCTCGCGGTCTGGGGCGTGGTATCTTTTCTCCAGTTCTACCGGAAAAAGGGAATTTACCGGATGCGGTACCGATAGGCTTCCGTTTGGCGTGCAAAAGACAACTCAACCAAGTAGGACGCGTCCTGAAAAAGCGTCTATCTTGGCTGGAGGCATGTTTCACAAGCACAAAGCTTTGCAAAAGCGTCATCGTCTGGTGATTTAGCTGGTGACAGACTTCTGGAAGGAAAGTGTGATGAGCGCAGATGAAACTGACAACGGGGCAAGCGACTGGCTGCAGGCCGAACTGGCGGACACGCTTGACGAAGAGTATGAGCTGGAACTGGAAGACGCCGTTCTTTCGATGGAAATTCGAAAGATCTATCGGACGGCGCACCCCGATACCCTGCCGCGGTCAGAATACTTCAGGGAACTCCTCAAACTCCAGGCCGAACTGA
>JASFFN010000139.1:0-5640 GCA_050124275.1 Roseobacter sp.
CGGTCGAATTCCTGACATTTGACGGCAGCGGAGCGGCTTGGGCCGTCGCGCTTCGTTAATCTTTTCAGGCGAGAATAATCCACACGAAGAAATTCCTATTACGCTCTGAAAAGAAATGAAAATAGCCGCTCTATGGTTTTGATGCCGCAGTTCGCCAGGCCTAAGTGATTAACGGGGCATTAACTTATTGAATCACTCGCGGTCGCGTAGGCACTAAAAGGAACGCTGCGTCAAGAACTCACACTGTAAAAAAAATTTAAAAAGGGCGTTGACCAAATAGGGCAATATACGTCAGTTTGTGGGGGCCGACGACAACGCCACAACATGTAGTGGTCTAACGCTCAGGGGGCGTGTCGGCGGGACAGGGACGGCAGACGATCACATCATCGATCTGATCTTCACCAGGGGCGCAATATGCGGTGCCTTTGGCGCGGATTTCTGCGGCCTCTGCTCGTAGGCGAAAGGCGGGGGCTGCGCTGCACAGACGGCAGGTCCCTTGGGTTGGACAAGCTGAGTATGAGGCAGCGCACATGAAGATTGAACGCAAATTCACCACCGCCGGTCAGGATGCCTACGCGGATCTTGATTTCGTAAACACGGTATCAGAGATCCGGAACCCCGATGGAAAGGTGGTGTTTCGTCTCGACGCGGTAGAAGTGCCGTCATCGTGGAGCCAGGTGGCCAGCGACGTCATCGCGCAGAAGTACTTCCGCAAGGCGGGCGTTCCCTCCCAGACCCGCAGGATTAAAGAAAAGGGCGTGCCCGAATTCCTCTGGCGGTCGGTCCCGGCGGAGGATGCCGAGATGGGCGGCGAAACCTCTTCCAAGCAGGTCTTCGACCGGCTGGCTGGTGCCTGGGCGTACTGGGGGTGGAAAGGCGGCTATTTCTCCACCGAGGAGGATGCGCAGGCCTACTTCGACGAAATGCGCCACATGCTCGCCTCGCAGCGCGCGGCCCCCAACAGCCCGCAGTGGTTCAACACGGGCCTGCACTGGGCCTACGGCATCGACGGACCGGCGCAGGGGCACCATTACGTCGACTACAAGACGGGCAAGCTGACCAAGTCGAAGTCGTCCTACGAGCATCCGCAGCCACACGCCTGCTTTATCCAGTCCGTCTCGGACGATCTCGTCAACGACGGCGGCATCATGGACCTCTGGGTGCGCGAGGCGCGGTTGTTCAAATACGGCTCCGGGACGGGGACGAATTTCTCCAGCCTGCGCGGCGAGGGCGAAGCGCTCTCGGGTGGCGGCAAGTCCTCCGGGCTGATGGGCTTTCTCAAGATCGGCGACCGGGCGGCGGGTGCGATCAAATCCGGCGGCACAACGCGCCGGGCCGCGAAGATGGTCATCGTCGATGCCGACCACCCGGATATCGAGGATTTCATCAACTGGAAGGTGGTCGAAGAGCAGAAGGTCGCCAGCATCGTCGCCGGCTCCAAGATGCACGAGCAAAAGCTCAACCTGCTGTTCGACGCGATCAGGACATGGGACGGGGCAGAGGCGGATGCCTATGATCCGGCCAGGAACGACGCCTTGAAGAAAGCAATCCGAGAGGCGAAAAAAGTCGCGATCCCGGAGACGTACGTCAAGCGCGTGCTGGACTATGCCAAGCAGGGCCACACGTCGATCGAGTTCCCGACATACGATACCGACTGGGACTCGGAGGCCTACAACTCGGTCTCGGGCCAGAACTCCAACAACTCGATCCGCGTCACCAACGCCTTTCTGAAAGCGGTCGAAAAAGACGCTGACTGGGAACTCATCAACCGCGTGGACGGCAGGGTCGTCAAGACGGTCAAGGCGCGCGATCTGTGGGAGAAAGTGGGTCATGCTGCATGGGCCTGCGCGGACCCGGGCATCCAGTATCACGACACGGTCAACGAGTGGCACACTTGCCCCGCGGACGGCGAGATTCGCGGCTCCAACCCCTGCTCGGAATACATGTTCCTTGACGACACGGCCTGCAACCTCGCGTCGATGAACCTGCTGACGTTCCTGCGGGACGGTGAGTTCCAGATCGAGGATTACATGCATGCCGCGCGCCTGTGGACCGTCACGCTGGAAATCTCGGTGATGATGGCGCAGTTCCCCTCGAAGGAGATCGCGCAGCGCTCCTACGACTTCCGCACGCTGGGTCTGGGCTATGCCAACATCGGCGGTCTGCTGATGAATATGGGGTACAGCTATGACAGCTCCGAAGGTCGCGCGCTTTGCGGGGCGCTAACGGCAATCATGACAGGCGTCGCTTATGCAACATCCGCCGAGATGGCGGGCGAGCTCGGCCCGTTCCCGGGCTATGCCAAGAATGCCGATCACATGCTGCGGGTCATGCGCAATCACCGCCACGCGGCCTATGGCAAAGTCGGCGGCTACGAAGGGCTGTCCGTGAACCCGGTGCCGCTGGATTACAAAAGCTGCCCTGATGCCAGGCTGATCGACGTGGCCCGCAGCGCGTGGGATCAGGCACTGGAACAGGGGCAAAAATACGGCTACCGCAACGCGCAGGCGACCGTGATCGCACCCACCGGCACCATCGGTCTCGTGATGGACTGCGACACCACCGGGATCGAGCCCGATTTCGCGCTGGTGAAGTTCAAGAAGCTCGCGGGCGGCGGCTATTTCAAGATCATCAACCAGTCGGTGCCGGCGGCTCTGGAAAAGCTCGGCTACGGATCGGCCGAAATCGAAGAGATTGTGGCCTATGCGGTCGGTCACGGCACCATCGGAAACGCGCCGGGCATCAATCACACGACACTGGCGGGCCACGGGTTTGGCGCAAACGAACTTGAAAAGGTCGATGCGGCGCTGGCCTCGGCCTTTGACATCCGCTTTGTCTTCAACCAGTGGACGCTGGGCGAGGAGTTCTGCACGCAGGTTCTGGGCATTCCGGCCGACAAGCTCAACGACCCGGGCTTTGACCTGCTGCGGCATCTGGGCTTCTCCAGAAAGGACATCGAGGCGGCGAACGACCACGTTTGCGGCACCATGACGCTGGAAGGCGCGCCGCACCTGAAGGAGGAGCACTACCCGATCTTCGACTGCGCCAATCCCTGCGGCAAGAAGGGCAAGCGCTACCTCTCGGTCGACAGTCACATCCACATGATGGCGGCGGCGCAGAGCTTCATCTCGGGCGCGATCTCCAAGACGATCAACATGCCCAACGATGCCACCATCGAGGACTGCCAGAAGGCCTATGAACTCAGCTGGTCGCTTGGCGTGAAGGCCAACGCGCTCTACCGCGACGGCTCCAAGCTGAGCCAGCCGCTGGCCGCCGCGCTGGTGGAGGACGACGAGGAGGCACAGGAGGTGCTGGAAAGCGGCACGCCGCAGGAAAAGGCGGCGGTGCTGGCGGAGAAGGTGGTCGAAAAGGTCATCGTCAAGGAGATCGTGCGATCCCATCGCGAGAAGATGCCCCAGCGCCGCAAGGGCTACACCCAGAAGGCCATCGTGGGCGGGCACAAGGTCTATCTGCGCACCGGCGAGTACGAGGACGGCAACCTCGGCGAGATCTTCATCGACATGCACAAGGAGGGCGCCGGTTTCCGCGCCATGATGAACAACTTCGCCATCGCGGTCTCCGTCGGTCTGCAATACGGCGTGCCGCTCGAGGAGTTCGTCGACGCCTTCACCTTCACCAAGTTCGAACCGGCGGGCATGGTGCAGGGCAACGAGACCATCAAGAACGCCACCTCGATCCTCGACTACGTGTTCCGAGAACTGGCGGTCTCCTACCTCGACCGCACCGATCTGGCGCATGTTCAGCCCGAGGGCCACACCTTCGACGATCTCGGCGCGGGCGAGAGCGACGGCGTCAGCAACCTCTCGGAACTGAGCGACACCGCGACCTCCAAGTCGCTGGAAGTGCTGAAACAGATCAGCTCGACGGGCTACCTGCGCAAGCGGTTGCCGCAGGAACTGGTGGTGCTGCAGGGCGGCCAGGCGACCGAAACGCTGCGCTTTGACAATATCGCACCGATCGAAGGCGGCAGCGTCGCTGTCGCCATGAGCACCACCGCGGTGACCACCGGTACGGTCGAAATGGACGCGCGCACCAAAGCCAAGATGCAGGGCTACGAGGGAGAAGCCTGCGGCGACTGCGGCAACTACACGCTGGTGCGCAACGGCACCTGCATGAAATGCAACACCTGCGGCGCGACGAGCGGGTGTAGCTGAGCAAGACACGTCCCTGGGGATGTGTAGGGGGTGCTGGTGCGGGACTTTCCGGACCACCCCCCGACGAGACAGGGTGGGAACGGTGCATAGTTCCTTCCCACCTTCACACGGAGCGGGTGCGCTCGCTCCCGACGACGTTCAGGCCGCAGGCAGAAAAACACCGAGCGGTTAACAAATGGAGCCTGAACGGCGAAACTGAAAGGGGTGCTTCGGCACCCCTTTTTTCTCTGTGCAAAAGGATGACCGAAGTCGCGATGGCACCTTTGATCCCGGAGCGTATGATGAGGCGCGACCCGTTCACCATTTTCCCGGACCCATGTATGACCGGGCGGACGGAGCTTGAACATACTGACATTTAAATGGAGCGGATATGGTTTGTTCGTTTTGAAGCAGGTTGCCGTACGTGCAAAAGGTGTCATGATAAAAAGGTGGAGAGTGATTGATGAAGGCTGAAGCACGCGACCTGCTCGAAAGAGTTTTGCCGATCAGCGCGATTGCGATCGTTTTCATGCTGGGCGCGCTGGCTCTTAGTCCTTTCGCGCCAGCACTCCTGTGGGCTGTTTTTGTTTCCGTCGCCTTGCATCCTTTGCACGTGGGCCTTTGCGGTCGGTTTGGCGGCAGGCGTGGTTTGGCGACAGCCACCGTGGTGGTAGGTCTGATCTTTTTTGTTCTGATCCCGATGCTATTGCTTTGGCGGTCTGTTATCGCTGTTTTGCCGGAACTTGCGATCATATTGGTCGAAGGCGGAAATCTGGAAAAAATCGGGCTGGATCTGCCCGCGAATATGCCGCCAACCTGGGTCGATCTGTGGAACGGCCTGCGGGATAATTTCGAAGAAGTCAGACGCCTTGTTGGAGATGATCTCCGCCTGTTCCTGTCGACATTGATGTTCGAGGGGCGGCTCATAGGCCACTTTGTTCTGGAATTCATGCTTGGGCTGATTCTCGCGGGCGTGATCTTGCAGAATGCCGACAGCCTTAAGCGGCTTTCCTCAAAGGCATTTCAAAAACTGGGAGGCGCGCGCGGTCTGACACTCGCATCACGCTCGGTGCTGACGATACGGTATACCGTTCTCGGTATCCTTGGCTCTGCCGCTGTTCAGACGGCGATAGCAGCCTTTGCCTACCTGATCGTGGGCGTTCCGCACTGGCCGCTCCTTGCTTTTGCGACGTTCATGCTTGGCCTGCTTCAAGTCGGTCCTGTTCTTATCTGGGGGCCACTGGCTTTGTGGCTTTGGCTGGATGGTCAGACCGGTATGGCAATCTTTCTTGCTCTCTGGGGGCTTTTCGTCGTCGGGCTGTCCGACAACGCGGTAAAGGCAATCGTGGTCGCACGAGGTGCCAACCTGCCCACGACCCTGGTTTTTCTTGGCGCGCTTGGCGGTCTGCTCATCTGGGGCGTCGTCGGCATCTTCCTCGGCCCCGTCATACTGGCGTTATGCCTGGAACTGATCTTATGGTGGCTG
>JASFFN010000140.1:0-5629 GCA_050124275.1 Roseobacter sp.
TCTACTGGTCGCGGCTTTACGATCCTGCTGCGGTCGCGCGGGATACTGAGGTCAAGAAAACGCTCAAAGCCCGGGAGATCGATGCCCGTTCCTTCGGGGGGCACGTGATGTTTGAGCCCTGGACCGTCGAGACCAAAAGCGGCGGCTTTTACAAGGTCTACACGCCATTCTGGAAAATGGTGAAAGACCGGGACGTTGACGCGCCAGTGAAAGCCCCTTCAACGCTGCCTGCGCCGGAGACTTGGCCGGAGAGCGACAGCCTGGCTGACTGGCGGATGGATGCCGCCATGAACCGGGGCGCTGAAGTCGTCCGCCCGTATGTCCGACTGGGCGAGCAGGCCGCGCAAGACCGCCTTGGCGACTTCATGGACAAGATGGTCGCCCGATACGATACCACGCGCGACCAGCCCGGCGTCGACGGCACGTCCTGCCTGTCTGAAAACCTCGCATTGGGCGAGATCAGCGCGCATCAATGCTGGCACGCAGGCATGCATGCGCTGCACGATGGCAAGGCCGGCGCGGAAACCTTTCTGAAGGAACTCGTCTGGCGCGAGTTTGCCTATCATCTGATGCACCACACGCCGCGCATTCTTGATGCAAACTGGAAAGAGGACTGGGATGCCTTTCCCTGGAACACCGACCGTAACGACGCACGCGTCGTCGCCTGGAAACAGGGGCGCACGGGCATTCCGTTTGTTGATGCGGCAATGCGCGAAATGTACGTCACCGGACGCATGCACAATCGCGGCCGGATGATCGTCGCAAGCTATCTGACCAAGCACCTCATGAGCCACTGGAAGATCGGTCAGCGCTGGTTCGAGGACTGCCTGATCGATTGGGACCCTGCCAGCAACGCCATGGGCTGGCAGTGGTCGGCGGGATCAGGGCCGGACGCGACCCCCTACTTTCGCGTGTTCAATCCGGTGACGCAGTTGGACAAGTTCGACGCGAAGCACGACTATGTCGACAGGTGGATCGCTGAAGGCCGCAAGGACCCCAGTGAAACCGCGCTTTCCTATTTCGACGCAATACCGCGCAACTGGACAATGCGCGCATCAGATCGCTATCCCGGCCCGATCGTAGCGGCGGATGACGGGCGCAAAATCGCGTTGGAAGCCTATGAAAATCGTGGTTTTTGAAACCCTTGCCTATCGACCTACCTCTGCCGTAACATTTATTAACATCCGACAAAACAGGACGGGCTTCTTTCTATGATTCTGACGACGACCGAAGGCCAGAAGGGTTTGCCGCGCTATTTCGCACAGAGCTTTCAGGTGGCGCAAAAGATCAATTCCGGTCGTCTGGATATCGTGTTGCCCGATGGCCGGACGTTTGTGGCCAGCGGGTCGGAACCGGGCCCTGTTGCGGTTCTGAAGGTGCACAACGAAGACCTGTTTTCACGCCTCATCCGGGAAGGCTACGTGGGCTTTTCAGAAGCATATCTGGACGGCTGGTGGTCAACCCCTGATTTGCAGTCCTTCATGGACCTCGTGAACACGGACAACGAGGAAATGTACAACGGGTATCCGGGTCAGAAGATAATTCAACTCTACGAAAAACTGCGCTTCTGGTTGCAGCGCAACCACAGGGCGCAGGCGCGCAAGAACATCAGCCACCATTACGATCTCGGAAACGATTTTTACGCGTTGTGGCTGGACGACACGATGACATATTCATCGGCCCTGTTTTCGACAGGACAGGAAAGCCTGGAGGCTGCGCAAACCGCCAAATACAGACAGATGGTCGACGAAATGGGCGCCAGGCCGGGCGACCATATACTTGAGATCGGCTGCGGCTGGGGCGGGTTCGCCGAATATGCCGCAAAAGAGCGTGGTCTGAAGGTGACATGCCTCACGATCAGCGAGGAACAGTACAAATACGCGGTGGACCGGATCGCCCGGGCTGGACTGCGTGACCGGGTCGAACTGAAACTGCAGGACTACCGCGACGAGCGTGGCGAGTATGACGGTATCGCAAGTATCGAGATGTTTGAGGCGGTTGGAGAAAAATACTGGCCGGTCTATTTCAGCAAGGTCAAGGAAAGGCTGAAGCCCGGCAAGTCCGCAACACTTCAGATCATCACGGTTGCAGAGCACAGATGGGACGCCTACAAGAGTGACGTTGACTTCATCCAGAAGTATATCTTTCCGGGCGGGATGCTGCCAAGCCCAGGCGCACTGCGCGATCAGGCAAAACGCGCCGGTCTGGCTTTCGAAAAATCGATCGAATTCGGGCAAAGCTATGCGGTGACGCTCAAACGGTGGCATGAAGCCTTCAACGAAAGATGGGATCAGGTCAGTGCGCTTGGGTTCGACGAGCGCTTCCGGCGCATGTGGAACTACTATCTGACGTCCTGCGCCGCCGCATTCGAAACCTCCAATTGCGATGTCACGCAGATTACGTTGAAACGCCCGGCCTGATTTTCGAAACCCAGAAAATGCCGTAATTGCGCCATGCGTTCGTCATGGAGCATGTATACCGGTATGTGAGACGAATACGGTTTTCCGGCAAGTCAGAGGTTTAAAAAAAGAGCACGAGGATATGAAATGCCCGACGCAGCGAGACTGATTGCAGCCCTCTTTATTGGCACTCTGGCACTTGTTACCTCGTTTTTCATCATGCCTCTGATGCCGGAAAGTACGGATTTCGGCGGATTCATTTATTTCAATGCGATCATCGGCATTGTCTGTGGCTGGGTGGTCATGGGCAAACGCGCTGGTCGCGGCGTCACAGCCGCCATAAACAATGGTCTGGGCGGCGCGCTCGTTCTGGTCATCTGGGGGCTTTTCCTGCATTCATGCTATCAGATGTTCGACCGCGCGATGGACAACTGGTACAACGGCGCCCTTGATGCGCTGGCGGCGATCTTCCAGTTCATGGCGGAATACGCGTTGATCCTGCTGGATCCGATGGTTCTCTTCCTGCTTGCTTCCGGCGGTATACTGGCCGGTCTCGCGACGGAATACGCTTGGCGCACCTGGCGATAAGCGCTACCACGCGGCCATGACACGGCCGCTTTTTCTTTTTGGCACGCTGAGGTTCGAGCCTCTGTTGCGTTCAGTCATCGGCAACACGGATCATCTGAGCATGCATCCGGCGCAACTGCCGGACCATGCTGTTTCCGCCGTGAAAGAAGGCCCGTTTCCGGTGATCCGGCATGTCGCGAATGCACAGGCTGAAGGCCTTTGTGTGACCGGCCTCACGGAAGAAGACCTTGCCGCACTTGACTATTACGAAAGTGCCTTTGATTACAACCTTCGCAACGTGGTCCTCGCCGACGGTACGAAAGCACAAGCATATTTTCCAAGGGATGACCGGTTCACCCTCGACGGCGCATGGTCGCTGACTGACTGGACACGGGACTGGAGTGCCATCAGCATCCACGCGGCGCGCGAAGTGATGACCTATCGCGCGACGAAATCACCCGAAGAAATCGCGCGCATGTTTCCCATGATCCGGGCGCGGGCCGCGTCCCGGTTGAACGCCGAAACCAGCCGCCATGGAACCGGCACCCTTGACGGCCAAGTGGAAATTTCCGAGCGCAGGCGGCTTTATGCGAACTATTTCGCACTCGATGAATATGATCTGCAACACACGCGTTTCAGCGCAGATATGTCCGCGCAAGTCACCCGGGCGGTATTCATGGCCGCCGACGCAGCACTGGTTCTGCCTTATGATCCAAAGCGTGACGTCGTGCTGGTGGTGGAACAGTTTCGGGTTGGTCCGCTCGGTCGTGGCGACCCGACCACGTGGCAGTACGAACCGATTGCCGGCCGTCTCGAAGCCGGCGAAACGCCGCAGCAAGCGGCGCGCCGTGAAGCGATCGAGGAGGCGAATTTGCACCTCGGAGACCTGCTGCCGGTAGCAGAAGTTTACAGCTCGCCCGGAACATCCTCCGAATTTCACTACATTTTTGTCGGGCTTGCCGATCTGGAGGAGAACGTGGCGGGACTTGGCGGAGAGGATGGGGAGCACGAGGACATCCGCTCGCACATACTGAGTTTCGATGCGCTGATGGAGATGTGCGATAACCTGGAGGCCGCAAACGCACCGCTGGCGCTTGTGGCTTACTGGCTGGCGCGTCACCGTGACCGGATTCGCCGCCACGGGCGTTGATTTATCCGCAGGACCTGCCGGTAGAGCGAGGCGCCGGGCCCGCCGCTTTGGCTTGAGGTCGTCGTTGTGCGGCGATAGAGGTTACATTCATGTTCATGAAGAGGGTTGAGCAAATGCGTGTGGCGCGGGATCTCGAACAAACCATTGGAAAAACGCCGCTCATCCGCCTGAGGGCCGCCAGCGAAGCGACCGGATGTGAAATCCTGGGCAAAGCGGAGTTCATGAACCCCGGACAGTCCGTGAAGGACCGCGCGGCGCTGTTCATCATCAAGGACGCCATCGCCAAAGGACAGCTGAAGCCGGGTGGTACGATTGTCGAAGGCACGGCGGGCAATACCGGAATCGGGCTGGCGCTTGTCGCCGCGTCCATGGGGTTTCGGACGGTTATTGTCATTCCCGAAACACAATCGCAGGAAAAGAAAGACATGATCCGCCTGGCCGGTGCGGAGTTGATCCAGGTGCCTGCGGTTCCCTACGCCAACCCCAACAACTACGTGAAATATTCCGGCCGGCTGGCGGAGCGTCTGGCGCAAACCGACCCCAACGGTGCGGTCTGGGCGAACCAGTTCGACAATGTGGCCAACCGTCAGGCGCATATCGAAACAACTGGCCCGGAAATCTGGGAACAGACCGAGGGCAGGTTGGATGGCTTTATCTGTGCGGTGGGCTCAGGCGGCACGCTGGCAGGCGTGGCAGAGGTTCTGCAACCGCGTGGTGTCCGCATGGGCCTTGCCGATCCCGAAGGCTCGGGGCTCTACAAGCTTTACACCGGCGAAGAAGCCGGCGGGAATTCAATCACCGAAGGCATCGGACAAGGCAGGATCACGGCCAATCTTGAAGGATTTTCACCGGACGTCTGCTATAAGATCCCCGACGCCGAGGCTTTGCCTATCGTTTTCGATTTACTTGAGCACGAGGGTTTATGTTTGGGCGGTTCCTCCGGCATCAATGTCGCCGGCGCCATTCGCCTCGCACGCGACATGGGGCCGGGCCATACCATCGTGACCATTCTGTGTGACTTTGGAACGCGCTACCAGTCCAAGCTCTTCAATCCCGTTTTTTTGTCCGGCAAGGGTCTGCCCGTCCCGGGATGGCTTGACCGTGCACCCGCCAGTATCCCGGGCGTTTTCGAAGACGTATGAGATCGTTCGCCAGAGCATTTCTGATCTGCTTTCTTGTCGCTTTCACAGCCGTTGCTGTCGCGCAGGAAACAGACCCTCTCGCCAATGAAGCAGAGCCGCTTTATCCCCTCTGGGAGGATGTTGCGAGTGCTGCCGAAGAAAAATTGGACGACCCCGACAGCACAATTACGCAGCTTGAAGAGTTGCGCGCCAAGATCGTCGGGTTCCGCGCAGAATTCGCGGAAGCGCGCGGGGCCAATGCGGACCGGATAAAAACGCTGGAAGACCAACTGACTGCTTTGGGTCCCGCGCCGGAAAATGGTGCGGAGTCTCTGGAGGTGGCCACCACGCGAGCGGACCTAGGCAACAGGCTCGAGGAATTGCGCGCGCCG
>JASFFN010000141.1:0-5617 GCA_050124275.1 Roseobacter sp.
GGCTTGAAGAAGCCGAGCGCTACTCGCAGATGGGGCTGGAATTCAAAGACGGGAACACCTCGTGACGGTGCGCCGACGTCGCGCATACCCGAGGAAAGTGCATGGGCGCCTGACGGCTGGTGCTGAACCATGTCGAGACTGACGGCCCGGTTCTGGGTGGACGCCTATCTGACGCGCCTTCGGTTGCAGGACATCCCCGCATTTGTCCTCGCACATGGCGACGACACCGCGGGAACGGTTCTGGTCAAGCTCAATACGCTGGATCGGCAGGCATGCCTTTATCAGCGAACCTACGACCTGATGGCAGATGAGCAGAAGTGGTCTGTCCTGCTGGCAGACGAGGAACAGCAAGTGGACGAAGCTATCGCGCGCCAGCGTCGTTTCGATCCCGATCTTTGGGTCATAGAAGTCGAAGACCGGCAAGGGCGTCATCTGCTGGATGAGCCGGGATTGACGTGATGGAGTGGCGTGATCAGGGTATCCTGTTGCGCGCGCGTCCTCACGGTGAAACTGCCGCGATCATCGAAGTCTTTACCCCGACAAGGGGCCGGCATGCGGGCGTGGTGCGCGGGGGAAACAGCCGCAAGATCGCGCCCACGCTGCAACCGGGCGCGCAGATTGACGTGCATTGGCGGGCACGTCTTGAAGACCATATCGGGAGTTTTCAGGTCGAGCCTGTCCGCAGTCGTGCCGCAGCGGCCATGGCAGACCGGATTTCCCTGTCAGGGCTGAACGCGGTAACCGCCATTCTGTCTTTTTGCCTTCCCGAGCGTGAAGCGCACCCGGCGCTTTATCGCGAGACCGAGCAACTTCTCGATTTGCTGGGACAAACCGATGTCTGGCCGCTTGCCTATCTGCGTTGGGAGATCCGTTTGCTGAACGAAATGGGCTATGCGCTCGATCTGGACAGATGTGCGGTAACGGGCACGCAGGATGATCTGTGTTATGTGTCGCCCAAGTCCGGGCGTGCCGTATCCCGGGCTGGCGCGGGGGAATGGGCCGAGAAGTTGCTTCCGTTGCCGGCCGTGTTGCGTGGTATTGGCGCTGCACCCGACAGTGAAATTTCGGACGCGTTTCTGACGACAGGGTATTTTCTGAAATCGCATCTCGCCCGCGATCTGGGCGACAAGCCTCTGCCCGAAGCGCGGGACCGGTTCGTCGAGGCTTTTGGTCGTCGTGTTTCGAAGTGATTGGTTTGATCTGAACGCCCACCAAGTCCGTTGCGCGACCCCTTTTTTTGACAGAAAAAGCGGCCACTGGCGTCTCGGAACGCCGGGAAGCAGGCCGAATGCCAGCCCAGGGAACGCCCCAGGCTCACTTCAAGGCGAGCACCAGATCGACCATGGTCTCGAAGGCGCGCTGAGACTGCGCTTTTTCTGCGATGCCGGGCAGGCCTATCAGTGCCGCGAGACAACTGCGGGCAAAATCCTCATTGGCAATTCCGATGTGTCGCAGCAGGTTTGCAACGTATTTGAGACGTTCTGCGTCGACTTGCGCCACCGCCTTTGCCACCGAGTTGTCGGCGCGGCCCCATGCGCGCATGGCTGGGTCTTCTGCATTCGAGAGGATGTCTTCCCCGAAGCGGCGCAACCGTTTTTCCGCGTTTCCCGTCTCTTCCAGAGCCTGCAGGACGTCGGCGAAGGCCCGGGTTTGCCAGTGTTTGACAACCGCAGACTGAAATTCGGGTACATCCTTGAAATGCCAGTAGAATGACCCTTTTGTCGTTCCAAGTGCCCGCGCCAAAGGTTCTGCAGCGAGTGATGCAGGGCCTTGCGAAACGAGGCTTGCAAGACCGGCTTCGATCCATGACTGGCGGGAGTGACGTTGCCGTTTCATGGTACGTGCTTAGGCTGTGTGTTGAAATGCTGCAAGTGCGAAGGTGTCGCAGGTGTTATTTCGCACTTGCAGCATTCTGGTTCTGGCCCTTCGGATGCGGCGGTTTCCCCAATCAGGGGTGGTGGTGGATCAAGGCTGTCCGGTCTGCGGTTGCCGCGAGGGCTAGCTCAAAATCCGGCGCGCAATCACCTGCGCCTGGATTTCCGCGGCGCCCTCGAAGATATTCAGAATGCGCGCGTCACAAAGAACACGGCTGATCTTGTATTCCAGCGCAAAGCCATTGCCGCCGTGGATTTGCAGGCCGTTGTCCGCGGCTGCCCAGGCAACCCGCGCGCCAAGCAGCTTTGCCATCCCCGCTTCGACGTCGCAGCGCCGTCCTTCGTCTTTTTCAAAGGCGGAATAATACGTCAGCTGACGCGCGATCATGATTTCGACAGCCATCATGGCGAGCTTGCCGGACACGCGCGGAAATTCGATCAGCGATTTACCGAACTGTTTGCGATCCTGCGCATACTGCATCGCGATATCCAGCGCGGATTGCGCGACACCGATGGCGCGGGCTGCCGTCTGGATGCGCGCGGATTCGAAGGTTTCCATGAGCTGTTTGAAGCCCTTGCCTTCCTCGCCACCGAGAAGGTTTTCCCCTTTGACGTGGAAGTTGTCGAAAGCGAGTTCGTATTCCTTCATGCCACGGTAGCCGAGCACTTCGATCTCACCCCCGGTCATGCCATCGGTCGGGAAGGGGTTTTCATCGTCACCCGGTGTCTTCTCCGCGAGGAACATCGACAACCCGCGGTAATCCGTGGTGTCGGGATCGGTGCGCGCGAGCAATGTCATCACATGTGTTCGCGCCGCATGGGTGATCCATGTCTTGTTGCCCGTGATGCGGTAGTCGTCGCCATCCTTGACCGCACGGGTGCGCAGGCTGCCGAGGTCAGACCCGGTGTTGGGCTCGGTGAACACCGCCGTCGGCAGGGTTTCGGCGGAGGCCAGCCGCGGAAGCCACTTCTGCTTCTGCTCCTCCGTACCGCCCGCGATGATGAGCTCAGCTGCAATTTCCGAACGGGTCCCGAGCGATCCGACGCCGATGTAGCCCCGAGACAGCTCTTCCGAGACCACGCACATCGAGGCTTTGGACAGGCCGAAACCACCGTATGCTTCCGGGATTGTCAGTCCGAACACACCCATTTCCGCCAGTTCCTCGATGACTTCAAGCGGGATCAATTCGTCCTTCAGGTGCCATTCGTGCGCATAAGGCTCGACTTTCTCGACGGCGTAGCGGCGGAACTGCTCGCGGATCATCTCGAGTTCGTCGTCGAGGCCCGATGCGCCGACGGTGATGTTCGCGGAATGCTCCTGCATCAGTTCGACAAGACGAGTCCGGGCATTCTGCGTGTTTGCGTTCTGGGTCAGCTGCATTACGGCAGGCTCCATGAGCCCACGCATGTCGCTCTGATCCAGCCCCAGATCCTGCAGACGGACGATTTCGCCCTGATTCATCTGGATACCGCCGTAAATCTGCCAGAGATATTCTCCGAAGGCGATCTGGTGCAACAACTGTTCGGTTTCGCCAAATTTACCGGCGGCATGCAGGGAGTCGGCCCAGTGCTGCATTTGTTTGAGCGATTGGCAGTATGTCGCCAGCCACGCCAAACCGTGCGTTGCCGTCTGATGCGCTTCGACAAGGGCGCCGGACACCCGCCCGTCATCATCGCTGACCATGGACTTGACGCGGGCAGTCGCCGTTTCCAGCAGGGCTTCGACCGGGGCAACCGCGGCGGATGTGAGTTCAAGAAGGTCGCTTAGAATGACCGGTGTATGAAATGCTGGGTCTTGTCCGTCATGTGCCATATCATCTTCCTCTTTTCGCCTGGGACCATGTAAGTCTTTCGCACTTGCAGCGCAACAAAAATACATCCCGATCAAAGTTTTTGATCGAAAATTACTCACTGGCGCGACAACATTTCGCAGTGCAGCAAGACTTTCGCATAAAAAACCGCAGGACCAGCCTGCGGTTTTCAGCGTTGCCGCTATCAAGATGCGTGCCTCAGGCCGTTGCCTGGGGGCATGATCCGGCTAAAAAGGGAATTACGAACTCTGCCGCGCTACCGTAACGCCGGACACGTCCTCGATGAACGTCACGATGCGCGACTTGACGTTGTCGTCCTTGATGGCGGCCAGAGCGGTCACGATCTCCATACTCGGATCGCGTTCTCCGGATTTAGCCTTGTGGGCATCCAATCCCTCGAAGAAATATGATGTGGGAACATCAAGTATACGGGACAACTCGTAAAGCCGGCTTGCTGCGATGCGGTTCGAGCCGATTTCGTATTTTTGAATTTGCTGGAAGGACAAATTCAGTTCGCGGGCGACATCCGTCTGGGATAGCCGGCGAATGGTTCGGATTTGCTTTAACTTGCGACCAACATGAACATCTACTGGATGTGACATAAATCATTTACCTCTTGCTCCGATAACCTCACGTATCCCGAGAATCACCCATTGGTTCAATTGGGAACGTTTTTTCATTTTTTGAATAAAGTTTTATAGTTACCGGGTGAAAGATGTTGCACAACCGGATGATTTATTTACCGTTGTCCTCATGAGTGAATTTTTGCCGGCGAAACCAGCCACGAAATCAAAACGAGCAAAAAGCGAATCACATGCGCTCCTGCATGAGATGATCCGGTCATTTATTACTTTGGCGAGAACATTAAATTTGACCCATGCCGTCAAAGAGTTGGGCAGCACCCGCCAGACTCTGCGTCGTCACATCGCCCTTTTGGAGGAGATGAAGGGGGTCGAGTTGTTCATTGTGAAGGACCGGCAGTACCATCTCACCGAAGCTGGCGAGAGAGCTCTTCCGGAAGCCGAGGACATCCTCGCACGGGGTATCTCATGGCTCAGCCGCGACGTCGGCCACGTGGAGGGCTTGCAGCATGTCAGTAAGACCTTGCCAGATGGTTGGTACTTTCACCAACAGCAACGTCCGGTCAGTGACATCTGGTCGTCCCCCCGGCCGTTATTCCGGGAAGCCGTCAAAGCCTGGGCGATGGCCCAAGGTGAACTGGAACATGAAGCATTCCAACATATTCGCCCTTATTTTATGGTGTTTCGCGACTCGCCACAGGGTTGGCTCAGCGTCGAAATTGGTGAGCAAAATGCATACGTTTCGTGGTTTGGCTGGTCCCGGGCGCGCAGCAGTATTGGGCGGGATGTCGGCAAAATGCCGGGCGGTGACGATTTTGCACGGCTCTTGAGCTCGCCATTCGAAGAGGTGAAATACACCCGTGGGTTGAGGTTGGATCACGTATGTACTCTTTTGCCGCGTGTTGAAAACGGGCCGATGATACCTCTCAGCTACCAGCGGTTGATGCTTGGAGGTTCGTTTCCAGATGGCACATTCGCGCTCATCTCTCTGGTCGAAAGATGCTACGATTTGAAGATCGTTGGCGTATCTCGCGAGCAGGCCCGGAGGATGCCAGAAGAGATGCTGACAAGCGAAAAACCGGACTCGCTAAAATACGAGCGTCGTTGATTTTTTTGCATTATAGTTGAGGGGCTGGATCTAATCCGAAGGGGGCCCTCAATGACACTGCATTCTTTCAGCGATGAAAGCTTTTTTATGGCGGCGAGCATGGACATTCTGTCTCGCTACAAGGTCAATCTGACCGTTGGAAGCGATTTCGAAGAGTATCGGAGCCTGCTCGCTGAGGGTCGCCCGGATCATACTCTCGGCGCCCCTTTCGATCCCGAATTACATGAATTGAATGAGCAAAAT
>JASFFN010000142.1:0-5516 GCA_050124275.1 Roseobacter sp.
GCACCAGTTTCCGTACAAAAACTCGACGGGCGAAATCTATGATGTGGGCGACTTCGACAAGGTGCTGAGGCGTGCCGAACAGGAGGCGGATCTCGCGGGTTTCGAAGGCCGCCGGGCGGCGGATGAAAACCGGGGTTTGCTACGCGGGTTGGGATTGTGTTATTATATTGAGAGTATTCTGGGCGATCCTTCTGAAAGTGCGAAGGTTGTGTTTAACGAGGACGGTACAGTGCATATTTATGTCGGGACCCAAAGCACGGGGCAGGGGCACGAGACCGTGTACCGTCAGTTCCTGAGCGACCAGACAGGCATTCCGGCAGAGCAGATATTCGTCATCCAGGGCGACAGCGATCTCATCAGGCAAGGCGGCGGCACCGGTGGCTCACGGTCGGTCACCGTGCAGAACAATGCCACCCTTGCGACCGTTGGCGCCATGAAAGAGGCGTTCACGGCCTTCCTCGCTGAAGAAATGGGTGTGCCTGCCTCGGAAATTTCTTTTGACGACGAACGTTTCCGGGCCGAGGGATCAAATCTCACACCAACGATGCTCGAGGTGGCTCAGATGGCGCGCGAGAAGGGGCGCGATGATCTTCTGACACACGAAGAGCGCAAGAAACTCGATGCCCGCAGTTTTCCCAACGGTTGCCATGTTTCCGAGGTAGTGATCGATCCTGATACAGGAGTGGTCACAGTGGATCGCTATACCGTTGTTGATGATTTTGGTAATCTGATCAACCCGATGCTGGCCGAAGGTCAGGTGCATGGCGGGGTGGCACAGGGCATTGGACAGGCCATCACCGAGCATGTGGTTTTCGACAAGGACGGGCAGTTGCTCACCGCGACTTTCATGGATTATGCGATGCCGCGTGCGGATGGTGTGCCCAACATCAGTTTCACGTCGGAGCCGGTGCCGTCGACCGCCAACATCATGGGCATGAAGGGATGTGGCGAAGCAGGCACCGTTGGAGCGCTGGCGGCAGTCGCCAACGCCGTGCAGGATGCGTTGTGGGATCGGGGCGTGCGCAAGGTGGACATGCCGTTTACCCCGCTCAAGGTTTGGGAGTTGTTACAGAGTGAGGCTGTCGCGGCGGAATAAAAGGGCGCTTCATTGGCTGCGCCGGCGTATCTGGCGGCGGCCATCGCGCGATTTCGGCCCGCGCCGCGGGCCTGTCCTCCATGTCATCATTCTGGACGGCACCATGTCAACGCTCGATCCGGGGTGCGAGACGAACGCGGGACGTGCCTATCGTCTGTGCCGGGAAATGGGTTCGCAATTGTCGATCTATTACGAACCGGGGCTGCAATGGACGGACTGGCGCTCGGCCCATGATGTGATGGTCGGTCGGGGGATCAACCGGCAGATCAAACGGGCCTATGGGTATCTCGCATCCCGTTACCGTCCCGGCGACAAGATTTACATGTTCGGATACTCCCGCGGCGCCTATGCGGTGCGCAGTCTCGCCGGCGTCATCGACATGATGGGCCTGTTGCGCGCGCAGGTCGCGACCGAACGTAACATTCGCGATGTCTACCGCTATTACGAGGGCGCTCCGAACAGCGACGGCGCGCGGGCCTTCTCGCGCGCCAAGTGTCTGCAAGACATAGAGATCGAGATGATCGGTGTCTGGGATACGGTCAAATCGCTCGGCCTCAATGTGCCGGTCCTGCGGCGGTTCAGCGAAAAAAGCCACGCCTTTCACAACCATGACCTCAGCCATAATGTCAAAGCCGGGTTCCATGCCCTTGCACTCGATGAGACGCGGGAAGCGTATAAACCGGTGATGTGGCGCTCGCCGGAGGGATATATGGGACGGGTCGAACAGGTGTGGTTCCCCGGCACGCACGGGGATGTCGGGGGACAGTTGGGCGGCTATGAAGCGGCGCGTCCTTTGTCCAATATTCCTCTGGTGTGGATGCTGGAGCGCGCCCAGCTTGCCGGGCTTCCGCTGCCCGAGGGCTGGTCGCGGCGTTTCCCAAGAGATGCCACCGCGCCAATGCTTGGCACCTTCCGTGGTCACGGACGATGGTTCGTGTCGCGCCGCGCGCGCGTGGTGATGAAAGACCCGTCGGAACGGCTGCACGAAACCGTCGAGATCCGCCAAAGTGCCAAGGCCGCGCCGCGGCGTTGGACTGTCTTTGGCAAGACCGTGTAGATGCGCGCCCGTTCTTTCGTGTTACCCCGGTAGAGAAAACCGGCGGGTGCCGGCATCATAGGTCAGTCCTGTCTTGCGCGCGACTTTCCGGAAACGGTCGTCGAGGCATCGAATATTGCGCGCGGGCCAGATTTCTCTGAGCGAAATCACCCGATGGTCGCCAAACCCATCCACAAGAACCAGTTCCGCGCTGGCATTTTCGCCACGCACCGCGAGATTACGGTCGTTGATGTCCGGCGCAACGAGGTTGAGCGCGTAGCAAGTGCGCGCAAACCTATTCAGAGGTTCGGCCATGGCCTGTATCTGTCCCGCCATTGCAATGTTTGCGAGGGTTGGCGCCACGGCGCCGTGTGCATTGCAGACCGCTTCCCACAAAGCGCCGGGCCCGCCACTGGTTCTCACAAAGCCACAAAACGCGGGAATGGGCACCTTGACCGAGTGGGATTTCAATCGTGTTGCCAGCTTTTGCGCATACCGTGCTTCGTTGCTGATGACACGGCGCTGGCTGCCGGGCCAAAGCCGATAAACGGCGCGTTTGAGAAATCCCTGCCTGCGATTACGGTCTGAATAGCGCGGCACCTTGAGGATCAGCGGTTCCGCCTGTCCGACAAGACCAGATGGCAGGAAGTAGATATCGCGATTCCTGCCCCGTGCGACCCGTTCGAGGCCGCCGAGATCAATCAGGTTTTCCTGTACAAAGGTCAGTGTCATTTGTTGCGTCCGAATTCGGATGACGCGTTTAATGATGTGCCGCCGGACCGGACCGCGTCCGGCGCGCGGGCGGCTACCCGAGACTGCATCGCGCGGCCATTCAGAAAGCGTTCATAATGATGCAGGTTGTCGAGCCAGTCGCATAGAGCTTGCCGTCTTCTGATCCGCGAATCTCTCCATGGGCGACGGCCGTCGACCGTCCGGCGTGATCGGTCCAGGCCGTGCAGCGGGCGAGCATTCCGGGCGGTATTGCGCGCGTGATATTCACTTTGTATTCCAGCGTCGTATAGACACTGCCTTTAGGAACTTTGGTCATCACTGCGCATCCCAGCGCGGAATCGAGCAGCGTGCCATACCAGCCTCCATGCACGGCACCGCTGGGGTTCAGCGCACCGAACTCCGGCGTTCCGCTGAAGACAACACGACCGTCGTCAACTTCGAGAAGGCTCAGATTGAGTGTCCCCGCGATCGGCGCGCCCGCGATATCGCCCTTGAGAAGGCTTTGCATGAACTGTAGGCCCGACATCGACAAGATCTTATCGCGCGGCGTGAGTTGATCGGGACTTTGGGCGGCGTATGGCATCGGTCTCTCCGGCAGCGTTGCGCTGCGGAGGCTAGACATACCACCCCCGGGGTCAAGGGTTAGGCGACGTCCTGTACACCGGTGATCGCTTGCGTGACCCCCAGCGCATGGCAAATCTCGCGCGTGAGGTCCGGGCGGTTCAGGGTGTAAAAGTGCAGGGTTTCCACACCTTCATCCAGCAGATCGGAACACAACTCGGTGCAGACAGCCTTGGCCAGCAAATCATGGCGGTCGTCCCGCAGGGCGGCTTCAAAGGCCTGGTCAAGCCAGGCTGGCACCGACGCGCCGCAGCGCTGCGCAAAACTCCGGGCGCTGTTCCAGTTGGTGATGGGCAGGATCCCCGGCGTGATCGGCGCGTTGATGCCGGCTTTTTCGCAGGCATCGCGAAAACGCAGGAATGTCTCCGCTTCAAAGAAGAACTGCGTTATCGCCTCGCAGGCGCCCGCGTCGATTTTGGCCTTGAGCCAGTCCACGTCGGCTTTCTGATCGGCTGCGTCGGGATGTTTTTCCGGATACGCTCCGACTCGCAGCGTGAACTGACCGGTGTTTGCGAGCGCCTCGATCAATTCAACCGAGTGCGCAAATCCGTCCGGGTGAGGCTCGAAACGGTCGGTGGTTGCGGGCGGGTCACCGCGCAAGGCAACGAGATCGGTCACGCCGGCTTTTGCGAACCGTTGCGCGACGGCCATCGTTTCCGCTTTTGACGCGCCAACGCAAGTCAGATGTGCGGCGACGGGCAAGCCGGAGGTTTTGTGCAGTGTGTAGGCCGCGTCATGCGTCAGGTCGCGCGTGCTGCCACCCGCCCCGTAAGTCACCGAGAAGAACCGCGGCGCCAGAGGCGCCAGCGATTGCGCTGTTTCCCAGAGTTTGAAACTGGCGTCGATCGATCGCGGTGGAAAAACTTCGAAAGAAACATCGGGCGCTGGCATACTGGAATCCTTTTTGACTTGCGGCTTTGTCTCACAGAACTAAAAGTGAGACAAATTCATAACTTTCATCTTTAATATGAGCGCGGCATGCATATCGAATTTCGCCATCTCAGAACGATCCAGGCCATCCACGACTCAGGTGGATTGGCGCGGGCGGCCGATCAGTTGCACATCACCCAGTCGGCCCTCAGCCATCAGATCAAGGGTCTGGAGGATCAGGCTGGCGTGGAACTTTTTGTGCGCCGCTCCAAACCGCTCAAACTGTCGCCCGCGGGCATGCGACTGCTGAAGCTCGCGCAGCAAGTGCTGCCGCAGGTTCAGGCGCTGCAGGAGGAATTCGACGGGCTGCGCGAGGGCAGTGCGGGGCGCATGCATATCGCCATCGAGTGCCATGCCTGTTTCGAGTGGCTGTTTCCGGTGCTGGAGCAGTTTCGAAAGGGCTGGGCGGACGTGGATGTGGATATCCGGCCCGGACTTGCTTTCGATGCCCTGCCTGCGCTCTTGAAGGAAGAGGTCGATCTGGTGGTCTCCTCCGATCCCGAGGAACTGCCGGGCGTGGAGTTTGTTGAACTCTTTGACTACGCCCCGGTTTTCGTGGCCGCCAGCAGCCATCCGCTGGCGCAAAAGGAACATGTGGAGGCGGCTGATTTTCGCGACCAGACGCTGATTACCTATCCGGTGGAACGGTCGCGGCTTGACGTGTTCAGCCAGCTTTTGATCCCGGCCAAGGTCGAACCCGCCGCAATCCGGCAGGTCGAACTGACGGCCGTGATTCTCCTGCTGGTGGCGTCGAACCGGGGCGTTGCCGTGCTGCCGGACTGGGTCGTGCGCGAGGTCAAATATTCGTCGGACTATGTGACCAGACCGCTCACCAAAGACGGCATTACACGGCGTCTCTACGCCGCGGTGCGCAGCGAGGACCTCGACAAACCCTATATGCGGGACTTGCTGAAACTGGCCGGCGAAGAAGCGCGCAAACTGCAGGCGCAATGAGAAACTGCCGGATGTGAAAAGAGCACCCCCGAAGGGATGCTCTCAAAGCTTCGAGGTTCTGCGGGATTAACCCTGTTCAGACGTTTCCTCTTCATCCACCATTGCGCTGTCGGTGGTGTCCGGATCCTCGTCCGCCGGGCTTTCTTC
>JASFFN010000143.1:0-5473 GCA_050124275.1 Roseobacter sp.
TCATGGAGGCCCTGTTATCCATCTCGATGAATATCGTGAAATGGGCCATGTTTCTGGCGCCTTTTGCCGTTTTTGGACTGATGGCGCAGCTTGTGATGCGTGTTGGTGTCGATACCCTGTTCGGAGTTGCGGGTTACGTGGGAACGGTTCTGCTTGGTTTGGCGGGATTGCTGATTTTCTACTTGGCCCTTGCGGGAATCTTCGGACAAGTTGGCCCATTGGCTTTCCTCAGAGCCGCCGGCAGCAACCTTCTACTGGCCTTTTCGACGTCGAGTTCAAGCGCGGTGATGCCGATCACGATCCAGACGGCGCGCGAGCTTGGCGTTCCTGCAAACATTGCAAACCTCGTCGTGCCGCTTGGAGCGACGATGAATATGGCAGGGACCGCTCTTTACCAGGCGGTCGCCATTTTGTTCCTGGCGCAACTGTCTGGCGTCGAATTGACCGGCGCTCAGATTGCGGTCGTGGTCGGAACACTGGTCTTTTCGAGCATCGGCGCACCGGGCACGCCAGGTGTCAGCATCGCGATACTCATCAACGTGGCGTTGAGCATGGGGATTCCTGTTGCAGGCATGGTGATAATATTCGGTGTCGACCGATTGCTCGACATGTGCAGGACCGTGGTAAATGTGACAGGCGATCTGGTCGCGTCCGTGCTGTTACGGAACGTCGCGCAGGACGCACCGGTTCCGTAGTCCGATGCGCTTTCGAACCGAAATCCGGCGCGCCATTTTTCACCACGCGCGCTCTTGACCCGAACCGGGGCCGTTGCAAAAGCTGAAATGACACCGATGCGCTACGGAAAGGCCTTTCGGGACTGAAACCCGGGTAAACCGCGTCACGAGGGGTGGGCCGGTGCCAAAGCACCCCACACCACCGTGCGCTGCAGGAACCGTCTTGCCCCTGACCGCCCGCGCGGGCAGTCTCGCGGCACCAATAGGGGAGAGTGTTGCAGTGATTCCGGTCCAGGGGATGATGGGGCAGAAGGTGGCGGTGCTGGGGCTCGGCCGCTCGGGTCTGAGCGCCGCGCGTGCGCTCGCGGCAGGGGGGGCGACGCCCGTCTGCTGGGATGACAACCCCGCCGCGCGCGAAGCCGCCGAGGCCGAAGGCTTCGATTGCACCGCCCTGACCTCGCCGCAGGATTTCGAGGCGATTGCCCGCCTGATCGTCAGCCCCGGTATCCCGCATCTCTACCCCGAACCCAACCCCGTCGTGGCCGCCGCGCTGGAGGCCGGGGTACCGGTCGACAACGATATCGGCCTGTTCTTTCAATCCCTCGGCGCGCCCGACTGGAACACCTTTGACACACCGCCAAAGGTGGTCGCGGTTACCGGTTCCAACGGAAAGTCGACGACCACGGCGCTGATCCACCACATTCTTGAAACGACGGGCCGTCCCTGCGCGCTGGCGGGCAACATCGGGCGCGGCGTGCTCGACCTCGACCCGCCGCAGGACGGCGAGGTCATCGTGCTGGAACTTTCGAGCTACCAGACCGATCTGGCGCGCAGCCTGACCCCGGATGTGGCGGTGTTCACCAATCTCTCCGCGGATCACCTCGACCGGCACGGCGGCATGGGCGGCTATTTCGCGGCCAAGCGCCGGCTTTTTGCCGAGGGCGGGCCGGACCGCGCCATCATCGGCGTTGACGAACAAGAGGGGCGTTTTCTCGCCGGGCAACTCGGCGAAGGGCGCGCCGATGACCGCGTGATCCGGATATCGGTCGAGAAGAAACTCACAGGCCCCGGCTGGCAGGTCTTTGCCCGCAAGGGGTTTTTGTCCGAATATCGCAAGGGAAAACAGGTCGCTTCGATTGACTTGCGGGAGATCGGCAGTCTGCCCGGCGTGCACAATCATCAGAATGCCTGTGCCGCCTATGCCGTCTGCCGCACGTTCGGCCTCGCGCCGAAGGTGATCGAAAGCGCCTTTCACGGCTTTGCCGGCCTGCCGCATCGTAGCCAGTTCGTGGGCGAGAAAAACGGCGTGCGTTTCATCAACGACAGCAAGGCCACGAATGTTGACGCAGCGGCGAAGGCCCTTGCCGCTTTCGGCTCCATTCGCTGGATCTGCGGGGGCCTGGAAAAAGAGGGCGGATTCGACGCGCTGGCGGCACCGGCCAGGGAGAATGTCGTCAAAGCCTACGTCATCGGGCGCGAAGCCGCCGCCTTCGCGATGAAACTGCCGGTCGAGGCCGAGGTTTGCACGACGATGGAGGTCGCGGTGCGGCAGGCTGTGTCCGACGCCCTGCCGGGCGATGTGGTCCTGCTCGCGCCCGCCGCCGCGAGTTTCGATCAATACGACAATTTCGAGAAACGCGGCGAGGATTTCGTCGCGCAGGTCGGCAAATTTCTGTGAAACCGGCAAGGTTTACAGATGGCCTGTGGAGGTCGGCAGAGCCCGAGCCTAAAAGACCAGCGACCCCGCCGCGGCCATCCCCGAGGCCCACGCCCATTGAAAGTTGTAGCCGCCAAGCCAGCCTGTCACATCCACCGCTTCGCCGATGAAATAGAGGCCGGGCACGGCTCTGGCTTCCATGGTTTTTGCCGACAGATCGTCGGTTGCAATGCCGCCCAGGGTGACCTCGGCTGTCCGGTAGCCTTCCGTGCCGGCGGGAAACAGCGTCCAGTCCTGCAGATGACCGACGAGGTGGGTCAGTTTCGCATCGGATTGATCCGCAAGATTGCCGGAAAGCCCGATTTGCCCTTGCAGATGATCCACGAGGCGCGCGGGCAGAATTTCAGCCAATTCATTGGCAAACCTGCGACCGCCGGCGCGCTGGCGTTTTTCCCTCAGCGCGGCAAGGAGGTCGTTGTGCGGATCGAGTTTGACGTGAACCGGCATGCCTTCTTGCCAGTAGGACGATGCCTGCAGCACCGCTGGTCCGGAGAGACCGCGATGGGTGAAAAGCAGAGCTTCTTCAAAGCTGACATCTCCGGTTCTGACGCGAACGGCGACCGAAACACCCGAAAGTGCGGCAAACCGGCCTTCGGGGAAGGTAAATGGCACAAGGGCGGGGCGTGTTTCCGTGACGGCAACCCCGAAGCGACGTGCGATATCATAGGCAAACCCCGTCGCACCCATGTTCGGGATCGATTTGCCGCCGGTGGCAATAACCAGCGTTTTCGAGGTAACGCTGGTCTCGCGTCCATCTTTTTCGATGGTGAACGTAAAGCCTGCCGGTGACTTTGCAAAACCCGTGGCCCGCGTTTGCAAATGCAGATCGACGCCATTGTCCTGCATCATCCGGCGCAGCATCGCGATGATGTCCCTCGCGGAGGTGGTGCAAAAGAGTTGTCCCAGCGTTTTCTCGTGCCAGGCAATCCCGTGGCGCTCCACGAGGTCGATGAAATCCCACTGGGTGTACCTTGCCAGCGCGGATTTGGCGAAATGCGGATTTTGCGACAGGAAGGCATGCGGTCCGCAATGCAAGTTCGTGAAATTGCACCGTCCGCCGCCGGATATGCGGATCTTTTCGCCGGGCGCGCGCGCGTGATCCACCAGAAGAATACGCCCGTGCGCATGTGCGGCGCACATCATGCCCGCCGCTCCCGCACCGATGATCGCCACATCCACATTCATGCCGGGCACCTGACGCGAAACGCCTCGCTTTGCAAGAGTTCACACTAGCCATGGCCTTGGAATTACGCTATTCTGCGCTGAACAGACCCCGCGCAAGGGGCGTATCGGCAGTGTATTCAGTTCAAGGCAGGCACCCATGACGGAAATGGTCTATGGCGCGGTTCCGGTTCACGGCGGTGAACCGATCTTGCCCAAATGGTGGCGGACTGTTGACAGATGGGCGATGGCGTGCGTGCTGATGTTGTTCGCGGTCGGGCTCTTGCTGGGTCTTGCGGCGTCACCGCCGCTGGCGGCCAGAAATGGATTCGAACCCTTTCACTATGTGCAGCGGCAGGCGTTCTTCGGGAGCCTTGCGCTTGTGGTCATGATGGTGCTGTCGATGATGTCGCCCACGCTTGTGCGGCGTCTGGCGATATTGGGCTTTGGGGTCGCTTTTGTCGCGCTCGCCTTTTTGCCGGCGTTTGGCGACGATTTCGGCAAGGGCGCCGTGCGGTGGTACAGTCTGGGCTTCGCCTCGGTCCAGCCATCGGAGTTTCTCAAGCCCGGTTTTGTCGTGGTCGCTGCCTGGATGATGGCGGCTTCTGCCGATCTGAATGGGCCGCCGGGCAAAACATGGTCTTTTGTGCTGTGCATAACGATCGTCCTGATGCTGGCGTTGCAGCCTGATTTCGGCCAGGCTTGCCTGGTGCTCTTCGGCTGGGGGGTGATGTATTTTGTCGCCGGCGCTTCGCTGGTCCTGCTTGTGGCGCTGGCTTGTCTGGCGGTTCTCTGCGGTGCTTTGGCCTACGCAAATTCCGAGCATTTCGCCCGTCGGATCGACGGCTTTCTCAGCTCGGATATCGATCCCACGACGCAACTCGGCTATGCCACAAACGCCATCCAGGAGGGCGGACTTCTGGGGGTCGGCGTCGGCGAGGGGCAGGTGAAATGGTCACTGCCGGACGCGCATACCGATTTCATCATTGCGGTGGCGGCAGAAGAATACGGGCTCATCATGGTGCTTGTCATCATAGGGCTTTACGCCACGATCGTCGTGCGGTCCCTTGTGCGCCTGATGCGTGAGCGCGATCCTTTCGTGCGACTGGCGGGCACGGGGCTGGCGTGTATGTTGGGGGTGCAGGCGATGATCAACATGGGGGTGGCCGTGCGATTGCTGCCTGCAAAGGGGATGACCTTGCCCTTTGTCAGCTACGGTGGTTCGTCTGTTATCGCTTCGGGTATCGCGGTCGGTATGCTTCTGGCATTTACCCGCACAAGGCCGCAAGGCAAGATCAGCGATCTGCTCTCGCGCGGGCGCGTCCGGTGAGTGCCCCGCTCCTGCTTATCGCGGCGGGTGGTACCGGTGGTCACATGTTTCCCGCGCAGGCGCTGGCTGAGGCGATGCTGAAGCGGGGCTGGCGCGTGAAGCTGACCACCGACAGCCGCGGTGCGCGGTACACCAGCGCCTTTCCGCCCCAGACCGAAATCGAGGAGCTGCGCAGCGCGACATTCGCGCGGGGAGGCCTCGCTTCCAAGATCGTTGCGCCGGCAAAGATAGCAACGGGAATTATCAGCGCCTGTTTTTCATTTCTGCGCGACCGTCCATCGGTGGTCGTGGGGTTCGGCGGGTATCCTGCCATCCCCGCGATGGCTGCGGCCTGCGGGCTGCGACTGCCGCGCATGATCCATGAGCAAAACGGCATACTTGGGCGGGTGAACAGCTTTTTTGCCACGCGTGTGGATGCCGTCGCCTGCGGCACCTGGCCGACCGCACTGCCCGAAGGCGCCGAAGGCGTACATACCGGCAACCCGGTCCGCGCCGCCATTCTCGATCGCACGGAAGCAGGTTACATCTGCCCCGGCGACTACCCGATGGAAATCCTCGTAATCGGCGGCAGCCAGGGGGCACGCATTCTGA